>CAXMPB010000176.1:0-5846 GCA_964195035.1 Cellvibrionaceae bacterium
TCTATTCACGAATACCGCTAGGCGTCAGGTATTTTAGACTGATCAAATAAAATATATCAATATGGTCGCAGGAAAAAACTTTATCATTGGTGATAAGCAATAGTAGTTAAAACTGAGTCTGTTAGGCGCGCGATTAGACAAAATAATAAAAGACTCATCTTGTGATAATACTATAGATATACATTATGACAATTTGATGACGGTCAAAATAAAATCTTTTAAAGTGCCTTTATTAGTTGTTATTTATTATTGGGTATAAGTAGTCGGATTTTCCATAGAGGAATTAATAAGCAGCTAGCAACAAAACTATTTAAGAAAAAAGCAGACGTTACGCCATTAATTAATGAGTGGGCAGAGTCGCCAATATACCAGACTAATACGGCAGCGATTAACCCTAACCAAATCTGTTTATTCGGCATTTCAATAAAGCTCTGCAATAAAATGAATAATAAAATTCCCCAGCTGGCGACAGTTGGTCCAAAAAGAGAAATGATATAAGCAGCGTGCAAATGCGCCTCATTGGATAATGCTATGCCGATAAACATTTCATCGACAAGTAGGTTTGCAACAACATTTGTTTGCGCCAAAAAAGGTAAAGATATACCTAAAGCAATATGCGTAAGGGCTACAATTTTAATGATAAGAATATACGTGTTATTCGATAGTAAACTCATTTTTTGCTCTAGTATTATTTAAGTCTTAACTTAAGGTAGATTGCGGCGTGGCTGGAAGTCTAGAAAATAAATTAAGGTAGGGCGCAATAAACATGTAAAAACTATAGGCATAAAAAAGACCGTAATAGTCACGGCCTTTTTTATACGATTGTCAGATAATAAATATTATCTGCCTGTTTTTTTCCACTCTTGCCATGCTGCTGTAACTAAGTCATCTGGCACAGTATTGGCTTTAGCTGCAATTTTAAAAATACTTGTTAATGATGGAAGTTGACCCGCATTTTTAATTTTCTGAACAAAGCCCTTAATAACTGCTTGATCAAAAGTAGATTTTTGAGCAGGTTGAGCTTTTGCAGGCTCAGGCTTTTTAGAAATTCGCTTCATGGCAATGCGAAGACTAACCTGCATTTTTTTGAATGAATCGGATAAGAATCCAATTTCATCTTGAGAGCTAACGTCAAAGTTTTGTTCAAGTTTTCCCAGACTGATCGCATCGGCGGTATCGGCAAGTCTAAGCAGCGGATTGATTACAATACTACTGAGTAGAATGTTCATGATAATAAAAATTGCGATGGCAAGAATGATAATAAGAGCAACAATACCAAGGGCAAATTGAGCCAGCGACTCTTCGAGTTCGCCTCTCGTCACATAAAGCTCTAAAGACCCAATCGATGTGCCTTCACGAACAATATTGCGAGTGATTTGGATATTAAGTGGGTCAAAGGAGCCACTGTAGTCGATAATTTGATTGGCTTGATCACGACTTTTAGCAGACATAACGCCCTGATCACCTTGATCATTAACGACAATGCCTACAATCGTAGATAGCCCTAGTTCAGTTACTAGTAAATCGCTGACTTGCTCACTATCAATATTCCACATCGGTGTTTCAAGACCTTTGGATAGACGATCTGCAGTTACGTTAGCAAATCGAGTCAACTTGTCAGTCTCAATATCTTTAATATAGTTGTAAGAGAGCACGCCTACAATAATTGTCACTACCGACATAGTAAAAATTAGTAATGAAATCATTTTTACTTTGACGGTTGCGTACCATTTGATGTCTTTTAAGTTATTCATGTAGCACCTTATTTTGCTAGGTAGTAGTTTTAAACGAATCGTCGTTTATAGTTAAACATATGTTTGTGACGTTGCTTTATTGTGTAATAGTCTTAATTGAATCTAAGTATTCTTGTTCAAATTGCGCGCGAAGCCTGGCCATTTCACCATTATCGACCATTGTTTTAACAACCTCACTGATCACTGGGACAAGGTCTTCGTGATCTGTATGTATATAGTGATAGAGCGGCAGCACCGCAAGCGGTTTGCCGATCAATTCTACATTTTTAATACCACTTGCTTTAATTAGAGACAGGCCATTGAGGCGACCCGTTAGGCCTAAATCGGCGCGTCCGCGACTCAAGAACGGAATGAATAAATTAGATGAAGGCAATACATGAACATTCTGTAGGCCTTGGGTAATGTTCAGTGTATGTCTGACGCCTCTATTGATGGCGAGGGAATATTTTTTTAAGTCGTCGGCGGTCTCGATATGAACCCCTGCTCTTTTGATACCAAAGGCTTGCGTTGTTAAGTCAGAAATAGCTGTGGGGACGCGAAGTAAGGATGGAAATTTATCACCCAGTGTGTAGACGCGCAAAGTCTCGCCATCTTTGCGCCCGCTTGAGGCCTCTTCTAACGCGCGACTCCCCGTCATAGCGGTTATATTCATAGGAATATTGGCGCGCCGATAAATTTCAGTGAGTAAGCGTTCGCCAACAATTTGTTCAGACAGGCCTTTGATTCTTACAAATTCGTATGATTGCTGCGCGTGAGCGCTATTCGCTGCTGAAAAAATTGTCAACAATAAGGCCATATAAAATGTAAATCTTATCATTGTGGAGATCTCGTCTTGTTGTGTTTTTATTATGATCGCAAAGCGCTGACTTAATTATTGTAAGGGCTGACCGGCCAATGATTGTCTATAAAGCTTCGCTATTGCCTGTGAATGATGAGGTCGCTTTCGAGTCATGACGTTACATAGTTTAAAAATAAGTATCTATTCCGCATGGTTAGCCGCCGGCGCCAATAATCTGCCCATTCGAACATTGTTATCCGCTAGGGTCAATTATTTATTTAATAAGTATTTTATAAGCACGCTCTAAGCTTATGAAGTTGTTGGTTTTTTGCATTTTGTATAGCTGGGGCATGTTACTAAATGATCGTTGATCATCCCTGTGGCTTGCATGAAAGCATAGCAAATAGTCGGGCCGACAAAGGTAAAACCCGCCTTCTTGAGTGTTTTACTCATTAGTTCTGACGCGGCTGAGGTGGCCGGCACCTCGCTCATCGAGCGCCAACAGTTTTGTATGGGTTTGCCCCCCACAAATTGCCAGATGTAATCCCTAAAGCCTCCGTGCTGTTCTACAACCGACAGGTAGGCCTTGGCATTTTTGGTGAAGGCTTTAACTTTGAGCTTGTTGCGAACGATCCCCGAGTTTTGGAGCAGTTCTTGATGCTTAGTCTCTGTGTAGTTGGCTATTATTTTTGCCTCAAAATCATCAAAGGCAAGACGATAATTCTCGCGCTTTTTTAAAATAGTAATCCACGATAAGCCCGCTTGAGCACCTTCTAGCAATAAAAACTCAAAGAGTTGTTGGTCATCATACAATGGTTTCCCCCACTCTTGGTCATGGTAATGCTGATAAAGCTCATCTTCATGGCACCAATCGCATCGCATATTTTGTGTTTGCATCATATTGTTCCGTGTACTCATTAGGCTTACTTGTACCCTTAAGATTTACCCGTTATGGTAAGGGCTCGACTGTTAACGGATAATGATAATGCATTCTTTATATCCCTCCATCAAGCCCTATAAAAGTCATACTTTATCGGTTGGTAATGGCCATGTTTTATATATAGACGAGTCGGGTGATCCTGAGGGTTTGCCTGTACTGTTTATACATGGTGGTCCGGGGGCAGGCACGTCAGCAGAGGATCGGCGCTTTTTTGACCCGGAGAAATATCGGATTATTTTGTTTGATCAGCGCGGTGCGGGTCGCTCAACGCCACATGCAGAGCTTACACATAATACAACGCAAGATTTAATCGAAGATGTCGAGCGCATTCGAGAATACTTAGATATAGACAAATGGGTTTTATTTGGTGGTTCTTGGGGGTCAACATTATCACTCTTATATGCCCAGCAGCATCCCAGTCGTGTATTGGGGATGATACTGCGGGGTGTTTTTCTATGTCGCCGTCTCGATCTTGAATGGTTTTATCAATATGGTGCAAGCCAGGTTTTTCCTGATTATTGGGCGGACTTTATCGAGCCTATTGAGCCCAGCAAGCGTGCAGATATGATTACCGCCTATTACGGTCTATTAACGGGTGATAACGAGCTAGCAAAAATGAATGCGGCAAAACATTGGTCTATATGGGAGGGGCGTTGTGCAACCTTAAAGCCAAACCCTAACATTGTTGATGTTTTTTCCAATACTCATTTAGCGCTTTCTCTGGCGCGCATAGAAGCGCATTATTTTATTAACGATTCTTTTATTAGCGAGAATCAAATTATAGATAATATTCAAACGCTCCACGGTATTCCTGCCGTTATTATTCACGGACGTTACGATATGGTATGTTCGCTCGATAATGCAGTGTCGCTAGCGCGAGTATGGCCCGACGCTAAGTTACAAATTGTGCGAGATGCAGGTCATGCCTCACGTGACCCCGGTATTCTCGATGCCCTAGTGCGGGCAACTGACGAAATGGCTATTGCTTTTTAAGCTTAGGTGGTCAACTTTCTTATCATTTTTCGGAGGCAATATGCCCGCCACCCTTTTTTATATTCACGATCCAATGTGCAGTTGGTGTTGGGGCTTTAGCTCGGCTTGGCAAGTAATTAAAGAACAATTATCAAATGACATTAAGTTAGAGACGGTATTAGGTGGGCTTGCGCCAGATTCGGATGTGCCAATGCCTGATGATACAAAGCAATACCTCCAAGGAATTTGGAAAAATATTGAACGTGCAATTCCTGGCACTCAATTCAATTATGATTTTTGGTCGGCTTGTGAGCCTAGGCGTTCGACTTATCCATCGTGTCGTGCGGTGATTGCGGCCCGTGAAATAGACCCTAAACTTGAGCCTGAGATGATCAGCGCTATCCAAAAAGCCTACTATTTGCAGGCAAAAAATCCATCGGATACAGCGGTATTAATAGAGCTTGCAGAGGGTATTGGCATTGATAAAACACAATTTTCAGATACTCTAAAAAGTGATGAGGTACAACAGTTGCTAGAACAAAATATACGTGCTTATCAGAGATTTTCAGCAACTGTGGGGGTGTCGGGTTTTCCGAGTCTCGTGCTTAAGAGCGATAAAGGTTGTGCTGCAATTCCTATCGATTATAACAATCCCGATGTTTCATTAGATGCTATACGCACTTATTTAGCCTCATAACTGTTTTGAAGGGTTAGCTATATGCGTGCATTATTACAGCGAGTTGCTCGTGCATCTGTTAGTGTCGATCAAAAAATCGTCGGTGAGATCGATCAAGGCTTGTTGGTCTTGTTGGGTGTTCAGCGCGGCGATAATGAGGCCACGGCTAATAAACTTATCGACAAAATCTTTAACTACCGAATGTTTGGGGATGCCGACGCCAAAATGAATTTGAGCGTTGAGGATATTGGCGGTGGTTTATTAATAGTTTCTCAATTTACGCTAGCGGCTGATACACAAAAAGGGCTGCGGCCGGGATTCTCCTCGGCAGCCGAACCCATTAACGCAAAAGAGCTTTATGATTATTGTATTATGCGAGCTCGACTTTTAAGTACTGCCAATGCTCAAGATAAAAGTGTAGACGCTAAGGGTATAGTTTTAACGGACGGGCTAGCAAAGAATAAGATTGCAACGGGTATATTTGGTGCAGATATGCAAGTTGCGCTCATCAATGATGGACCGGTTACTTTTATGTTGGAGGTAAAGCCCAATTTATAAGGGTTTATTTAAGTCGTTACCTATGTACGATAGTTGTTTTGCCGCTTAGCGAGTTTGCTTCACGAGGTGGGGGCCTAGAAAAAATATACTCAATCGGTCGTCTACTTTATTTTAGGCTCCCTCTTGACCTGCATTTTCTGCGTGCCCTTGGATATGCCTTGCCTACAT
>CAXMPB010000177.1:0-5899 GCA_964195035.1 Cellvibrionaceae bacterium
GAATGATGAAGAGGGTAATATCCTTGCCGCTGTAGGGATTCGTTATGCAAGTACTGAGGCTTTATTTTTAGAGCAATATCTTGATCAAAGTATTGAGTCAATAATTGATACGCCAAGAAAATACATTGTAGAAATAGGCAATCTCGCATCAAATAAAAATGGCGCATCGCTTTATTTATTTATTGCTCTATCAGCTTATTTGTCTTATCGCGGTTATAGTAAGGCTGTCATTACTGGCACTAGCGCTCTAGAGAAAAGATTCTCAATGATGGGACTTAAACCTCAAATATTAGCCTCGGCTAAACCCAGCTTACTAAATGAAAAGCATGAAGACTGGGGGAGTTATTACCAATCTAAGCCGCATGTTTTAGTGGGATCAATTAACGAAGGTTATCAAAAATTACAGTGTCATTCTAAAGCCCAATTTATCGCACCAACAAATTTCATGTTAGCGGAAGGCTTTTGAGATATGTCGCTATTACAAACATCAGTTTTATTGGACCTCATTGATTACTCTTCAGATAAAATTGCACTGCAAGATGAGACTCAATCAATAAAATATCAAGACTTATGCAATCAGATAAGTAGTCGTAGCTCAGAGTTAAGCAATGTCGAAATACTTGGTTTGGCAATGAATAACTCTGTTGAATGGGTGCTATGGGACCTGGCCGCTTTGCAAAGTAATACTATTTGTATTCCATTACCTAGTTTTTTTACTCCCACACAAACTGATCACGCTATTGAATCTGCAGGCATCACTCATATAAAAGATAATAATCATTTATATGCTACCGGCCATACAGCGAGTCTCGCTATACCTAAAAATACCGCTAAAATTACTTTTACATCGGGAACAACTGGCACGCCAAAAGGTGTTTGCTTGTCCGAAGTGGCTATGGTGGATGTTGCTAATAGCTTAGCTAGTGCCCTAGGCGATGATTTTGCGAGCCAGCATCTTTGTAGCCTACCTTTAGCGGTCTTACTTGAAAATGTAGCCGGTGTATATGCCGCGCTGATTGCCGATTGCACTATTCATATTACTGACATTAATAACTTTGGACACAACTATGGTGAGCTTCATCAAACTGCAAAAAAAGTAGCCGCCACTTCACTTATTTTAGTTCCAGAAATATTACGTAGTTTAATGCAGCAAGTTATGGTGTACGGCCCACTGACTGCATTAGCGTTTATTGCCGTTGGCGGATCAAAAATAAATAGTGACCTATTAAGACAAGCAACAAAATTAGACTTACCGGTTTTTGAAGGTTACGGACTTTCAGAGTGCTCATCAGTTGTTGCATTAAATACTCCTAAACAATACAAAGTCGGAAGCGTTGGTAAGATACTACCGCATATTTTTGCAAAGATTATTGAGGGTGAATTAGTAATCACAAACCCTAAATTCTTGGGTTATCTTGGCGAGCCTACACCAACTGATTTTTATACGGGTGATTTAGCCGAAATAGATAGTGACGGCTATTTATTCGTTACTGGCCGAGTTAAAAATGTGTTAATCACCTCTTATGGTAGAAATGTTTCCCCCGAGTGGATTGAATCTTTATTGCTATTGAGCCCTGACATTTATCAAGTGTTAGTCTTTGGTGATGGCAAGCCATCGTTAAGCGCAATGATTGTCCCCTTTAAAAAAGAAATTGATATCACATCTATTATTACAGCCGTCAATAAAGATCTACCTGATTATGCACAGATAAAACAAACTTACTTTGTCGAACCTTTCACCCTCGAAAATAGGCAACTAACGGGAACAGGACGCCCTCGACGAGACGTAATTTCATCTCATTATAATTTTTAATATTTTTCATTTATATAGCTATTTAACTATTTAACTATTAAGGCATTAAGCTCTATGACTTTTTATCAAACACTCATTAAAGAAACAGCATTAGCGCGCCAAGGATTAAGTTCTGTTCCACAGTTAGTTGATGCCCTACAAGGCAAAATTAGTCGCGACACATATATTGCCTATTTAACAGAGGCTTTTCATCATGTGAGCCATACTGTTCGCTTTTTAATGGCAATGGGCGAGCAATTACCATTAAACAAACAATCATTACAAAAGGCAATTACCGAATATATTAGCGAAGAAGTGGGCCATGAAGAATGGATTTTAAATGATATAGCAGCAGCGGGCGGTGATAAAGAAAGTGCTCGTCAATCAACACCAAACTTAGAGACACAACTGCTGATTGCTTACAACTATGACTATATTCGGCGTAAAAACCCCGTAGGTTTTTTTGGCATGATCTTTATGCTTGAAAGCACATCGATTCAATTAGCAACTCAGGGAGCCGATGCGCTTAGATCTAATTTAGGTCTACCTGATAGCGCTTTTACTTATTTATATTCCCACGGTGAGCTAGATATAAGCCATATAAAAATATTTGAGAATACTGTAAATACTATTATTGATAAAACTGATCAAGATGCAATCATTGAGGTCGCACAAAATACCTTTAAATTATTTGCCAATTTATTATTAGCGATTCCATATAAGAGAGAGGCGAGTCATGCCGCTTAGTAATAAAACAATTGTTTTAACAGGGGCTCAAGGAGGTATAGGCCAGGCTCTATTGACGCGCTTGAGTCAATATAATACTGAGGTTATTGCAATAGGCCGCCAGCCTGAAGACAATATTATTCAAGCTGATTTAGCCGATAGTGATAATATTGAATCTTTATGCAAGCTTCTTAAAAAAAAACCCGTCGATATACTTATTAATCTCGCAGGCTTAATGTATTTTGGAGATACCACTAAATTATCTATGGATAAACTCAACGAGATTGTTCAAGTTAACTTAACAACACCGATGCTACTAACACAAGCCGTATTACCCAACATGTTAAAGCGTGGGCAAGGACATATCGTTAACATAGGCTCTATTTTTGGCTCGTTACCGTTTCCGTCATTTTCGGCTTATTCTGCAACCAAAGCAGGATTAAAAGGTTTTTCAGATAGTATTCGTCGTGAATATAGTGCGCTAGGCTTACACGTTTCTCATGTTTCACCACGTGCCGTACATACAGCCTTTAATACGCAAGAAATTAATCTGTTTCACCAGCTCACCAATGCCAATATTGACTCACCAGAAATTGTTGCCGATATAATCCTTAATGCCATTATTAAGAAAAAACGAAACGTTAACATTGGTTTTTACGAGAATTTTTTTGTCCATGTTAACGCTCTGATGCCATCCATTGTAGATAAGGCATTGATTTCAAAACAAACTATTGCTAATGAAGTATTATTAGGAGACCTATCATGAAAAAAATAACGCAAGCTATTGTTATCTTCGCGTTCTTAATAACGCTAACACCACTTACACAGGCAGAGAGCGTTCAAGATTCAGTCACTCATCTACAAAAAAAGTGGGCACAAATTAATTATCAAGTGCCGACAAAGGCAGAAAAAATTAAAGCTTTTCGCATACTTGAAGAGATTGCACAAAGCTTTATTGACGAACACCCTACTCGTGCAGAATTGAAAATATGGAAGGCAATTATTCTTTCAACCGATGCCGGAGTAGTCAATGGCTTATCGTCACTTGGCATGTTGACGCAAGCTAAAAAGTTATTACTAGAATCCATTGAAGTTGATGCTAATGCATTATCGGGCTCGGCATATACATCGCTTGCATCACTTTATTATCAAGCACCAAGGTGGCCTGTATCATTTGGCAACAAGAAAAAAGCACAAAATTATTTTTCTAAAGCATTACAAATAAACCCTATGGGCATTGATCCTAATTATTTTTATGGTGATTTTTTATATCAAAAAAAAGATTATGCTGAGTCTCAGGTATATCTTAAAATAGCCTTATTAGCAAAGCCAAGACTTGGTCGTGAGCTTGCCGATGAAGGGAGAAGGCAAGAAATACGTGCCGTACTGGCTAAAGTTTCTGATAAACTAAGATAAAACGTATTAAAGGTCTTATTTATGCGAATTTTATTGGTCGAAGATGACAAACACTTAGGCCGTGCAACAAAAAAAGGTCTAAAAACACTGTTTGCAGTTGATTGGGTAACATCTGCTGAAGAAGCAGAATCTGCTATTGCTGCAATCAATTACGAACTGTTTATTTTTGATATAAATCTGCCGGGTAAATCTGGCCTAATTTTAATGGAAGAATTAAGACGTGAAAAAGAACTAACACCTATATTACTATTAACAGCACGAGATGCAGTAGAATATCGTGTTGCAGGTTTAAATGCTGGCGCCGATGATTATCTAGTCAAACCTTTTGATCTCGATGAATTGTTAGCCCGTTGCTCTGCACTGTTGCGACGCGGGCGCGTTGCTGAAAACATTATCTGCCATAAAAATCTAAAATATGAACCAGCGACTGCCTACTTGTTACTTGACGAAAAAAGCATTCAATTATCGCAGAGAGAAAACGCAATTTTTGCCTGCTTAATGCGTAATATTGGACGGCCGGTTAGCAAGTCAAAAATTGAAGAAAGTATCTATGATTGGTCATCTGAACACATTGAAAGCAACACTGTTGAAGTGCATATAGCCGCATTAAGGCGTAAACTAGGGCGTGACGTTATCACTACACTTCGCGGCATTGGTTATTCAATTCAATAATGACAAATTATTACTCTTTACGTAAGCGCCTACTTTTATATATAAGCCTACCTCTAATAATTATTACCATTATTATGTTAAGCGCTTCATTTAAAGCTGCATGGTATGAAATTGAAGAAGTTTATGACGCTCAGTTAGTTAGCTTTTCCAAGGTATTACTACAATTATTAGAGCATGAGTTACTTGAAGAAGATAATGAAGATTTTACAATTTTAGGTGATGAGTCTGCACTTAATCATAAATACGAAAAAAATATTGCCTTACGTGTTTGGCATAACAATAAATTAATCACACAATCAAATAGCGCGATTGCTTTTACTACAACACAGGCACCGCCCGGCTTTTCTGATCAAATAATACAAGGCGAAAAATGGCGGTTTTTTGTTTTTTTAGAAGTCGATAATAATATTAGATTAGAGACTTCCGAGCGTTACTCTATTCGCTATGAATTGATTTTTGAAATAATAGCCTCCCTGATTATACCAGCGATTATTTTTATTCCTTTAGTATTGATTATTGTGTGGCGTGCTATTAAGAAAAATCTCGAAACAGTTATTTCAATATCCGATAATGTTGATCAACGTAATAGCGATGATCTAAGTCCTATTATTTTCAACCGGCTTCCTGAAGAAATAGCACCTATTATTAATGCCATAAACGCCTTGTTCGAGCGGCTAAGCTATAGTTTTCAGCGCGAAAAAGAATTTACCGATCATGCCGCTCATGAATTGAGAACCCCTTTGGCCGCCATGAAGACCCAAGCACAAGTGATTCAAAAGCAGATAGATGTAGATTCTCCTATTAGTGAAGATATAGGTTATTTATTAGATTCTATTAATCGTTCGAGTAATTTAGTTAATCAACTTTTACAGCTATCGAGATTACAAAACACTCAATTTACAACAAAAGAGATTGATCTATCAAAGTGCTTAATGGAGACAATCTATAGCCTTCAACCCTTACTTAAAAATAAAAATATTTCTTTGTTATCAAACATTTCTGAGAATTTTTTAATTGATGGTGATCAAAATTCTTTGTCGGTAATGTTTAATAATATTATTGAAAATTCCATTAAATATACACCAAAAAATGGTTCTATTAATATTAGACTATTAAGGAATGGCTTGTTTTGTATAGAAGATACAGGCCCCGGTATTGATGAAGGCAAACATGAAGCGGTATTTAAGCGTTTTGTTAGAGCAGATAAGACGGGGCAAGACGGTAGTGGTCTTGGCTTATCTATCGTCAAATGGATCGTTGATGCTCATGCTGCCACCATTCAGCTATCAAGAG
>CAXMPB010000178.1:0-9859 GCA_964195035.1 Cellvibrionaceae bacterium
ATCAATGTCGATCCCGGCACTATGAGTCCCTTTCAGCATGGTGAGGTGTTTGTGACAGAGGATGGTGCCGAAACCGATCTCGATCTTGGTCATTACGAGCGCTTTATTCGGGCAAAAGCGTCTAAGCGTAATAATTTCACCACTGGTCGGGTTTATGAGACGGTTCTGCGCAAAGAGCGTCGAGGCGATTATTTGGGCGCAACTGTTCAGGTTATCCCACACATTACCGATGAAATTAAACGCCGCATTAAAGCTGGTGGTGAGGGCTATGAGATTGTCCTAGTTGAAATAGGTGGCACGGTGGGTGATATCGAATCACAACCTTTCCTAGAGGCCGTTAGGCAATTACGGGTTGAGCTGGGTTCGCGTTACACACAGTTAATGCACTTAACACTTGTGCCCTATATCGCCACGGCCGGCGAGACAAAGACAAAGCCAACCCAGCACTCGGTAAAAGAGCTGCGTTCAATTGGCTTGCAACCCGATATTCTACTGTGTCGTTCAGAACAAATTATCGATGATGATTCACGTCGAAAAATAGCCCTTTTTACTAATGTCGAGCAACGTGCGGTAGTGCCGCTGGCCGATGCAAAAACTATCTATTCAATTCCGCGCGTTTTAATGGAGTATGATCTTGATTCTATTGTGCTCGATAATTTTGGTCTCACTGCTAAAGTAGCCGATCTTAGCCAATGGGATGCAGTGGTCGATGGTAAATTAAACCCCGAACACGAAGTCACTATCGCGATGGTGGGTAAATATGTGGATTTACTTGATGCTTATAAATCTTTAAATGAAGCTCTCAGTCATGCGGGCATTAAAACTCGCTCGAAGGTCAATATTTTACATATTAATGCAGAAGATCTTGAAGAAAAAGGCATAGATCAACTGCGTAATGTTGATGCTGTGTTAGTACCGGGTGGTTTTGGTAATCGTGGCTTAGACGGCAAGTTAATGGCAGTGCGTTTTGCTCGTGAAAACAAGATACCTTACCTCGGTATTTGTTTGGGAATGCAAACGGCGGTGATTGAGTTTGCACGCAACGTTGTCGGCCTCGACGCCGCTAACAGCACAGAGTTTGATACGAAAACGCCGCACCCGGTGATTGGTTTAATCACCGAGTGGATAAATGCTGATGGTGAACGCGAGATTCGCGATGTAAGTTCTGATATAGGCGGCACCATGCGTTTGGGCGCACAAGAGTGTCACCTCGTTGAGGGTGCCAAAATCACCGAGGCTTATGGCTCCGAAGTTATCGTTGAGCGCCATCGTCACCGCTATGAATTTAATAATAATTACCTTCAAAAATTACGCGATGCCGGTTTAAAGATCAGTGGTTGGTCATCAGACGATACACTCGTGGAAGCGATCGAACTTGAAGATCATCCATGGTTTATCGCCTGTCAGTTTCATCCAGAGTTTACCTCTAACCCCCGCGATGGACACCCATTGTTTACGGGCTTCGTGAAGGCCGCCCTTATTTGTAGCGCCAGTAAAGACGCTAGTGAGTAATTGTATAAAAAATACTTATGCTAAGGCGGCGATGTTAATGAGTAGGGTGGTTGAAGAACGATAATGTTGGCTGAGCATTAATGCAAGCGGTTGGCAAAGATTATTAATACACCGGTCTTGGTCTGTTTTTAGAATGTTCATTCACGAGCGAAAAACTAAATGAGTAAAGTTATCAGTGTGGGCGATGTCGCTATTGCCAATGACAAGCCTTTTGTATTGCTTGGCGGTATGAATGTACTCGAGTCACGAGATATGGCGATGCAAGTTGCCGAGGCTTACGTACGTGTCACGGAAGAGCTGGGCATCCCTTATATTTTCAAAGCATCTTTCGATAAAGCCAATCGCTCTTCTATTAATTCTTATCGAGGTCCTGGCTTAGACGCGGGCTTACGTATTTTTGAAGAGATTAAAAATACATTTAATATCCCTGTTATTACCGATGTACATGAAATTCATCAAGTGCAAGCCGTGGCTGATGTCTGCGATATTATTCAGCTACCGGCTTTTTTAGCGCGTCAAACCGATTTGGTAGAGGCGATGGCCAAAACTAATGCCGTTATAAATATTAAAAAGCCACAGTTTTTAAGCCCAGCACAAATGAAAAACATTGTCGAAAAGTTTAATGAATGTGGTAATGATAAAATATTATTGTGTGAGCGTGGTAGTTCTTTTGGATACGACAATTTAGTGGTTGATATGCTTGGGTTTCGCACGATGAAAGATGTTAGTGATGGTGCGCCAATTATTTTTGATGTGACACATTCTCTCCAATGCCGTGATCCAATGGGGGCAGCTTCTGGCGGCCGCCGTCATCAAGTTGCCGAGCTTGGTCGTGCGGCATTGGGTGTCGGCATTGCTGGTTTGTTTTTAGAGGCGCATCCTAATCCCGATAAAGCAAAGTGCGATGGACCAAGTGCCTTGCCATTATCAAAGTTAAAAGATTTTTTAATTCATATGAAAGCAGTTGACGATGTCGTTAAATCATTGCCAGCTCTCGATATTATTTAATATTGTTATAAATATTATTTTAAATAAAAACCATAACCTGAGACCTTTGTAAGAGCGGGAGTTTTTCTTCATAGCAAGGTAAAAATGCACGCAAAGAGGGAGTTTACACAAAGTATGCGACCGATTGAGTACATTTTTCCGTGGCCCCCCTTGAGGGGTAAGCCCGTACGGGGAAAAATAACTATCGCGCAAAGGCCTCAATTTATTCTTAGCGGAGACAGCCTCAGTGAGTAAAATTGCCAATATTAAAGCCCTCGAAATGTTAGATTCTCGCGGTAATCCAACCGTTTTTGCAGAGGTTTCACTCGACTGTGGTGCGGTTGCATCAGCATTTGCACCATCAGGAGCTTCTACGGGCTCGCGCGAGGCATTAGAATTGCGCGATGGTGATAAAAGCCGTTATCTTGGCAAGGGTGTGTTAAAAGCGGTAGAAAATATCAATACCACTATTAAAAGCTTGTTGCTTGGTCGCGATGCCAGTGCGCAACGCGAACTTGACCAATTAATGATTGATGCAGATGGCACTGAAAATAAAGCGGTATTGGGCGCGAATGCTATTTTGGCGGTATCGCTTGCGATTGCGAAAGCAGCTGCTGTATCAAAAAAAATTCCACTGTATCAGCACATAGCCGATATAAATGGCACGCCGGGTAATTACACCATGCCAATGCCGATGATGAATATTATTAATGGGGGTGAGCACGCTGACAATAACGTCGACATTCAAGAGTTTATGGTTCAGCCTGTTGCTGCAACAAGTTTTGCCGAAGCATTACAAGTCGGTGCAGAAATATTTCATGCGCTTAAAAAAATATTAAGTGCAAAAGGACTTAGTACAGCCGTTGGTGATGAAGGTGGTTTCGCACCTAATTTATCGTCTAATGCAGAAGCCGTTGCTATTATTAAAGAGGCTGTAGGTGCTGCGGGTTACGAGTTGGGTAAAGACGTAACCCTAGCCTTAGATTGTGCCGCTTCAGAGTTTTATGAAGACGGACAATACAATTTAAAAGGCGAGGGTAAAGTCTATACTGCAGAAGGCTTTAGTGATTACTTGGCAGAGTTATGCGAGCAATATCCCATTGTTTCAATAGAAGATGGTCAAGATGAATCAGATTGGGATGGCTGGAAATATCAGACCGAAAAATTAGGTGATAAAATACAATTGGTTGGCGATGATTTGTTTGTTACCAATACTAAAATCTTAAAGCGTGGTATTGATACTGACATTGCCAATTCAATTCTTATTAAATTTAATCAAATCGGTTCTTTATCTGAGACCTTAGATGCTATCAAAATGGCAAAAGACGCAGGATATACGGTCGTTATTTCTCATCGCTCAGGCGAGACAGAAGATACAACCATTGCCGATCTTGCCGTTGCCACTGCCGCCGGCCAAATTAAAACTGGGTCTTTATGTCGTTCAGATCGAGTCTCTAAATATAATCGCCTGTTATATATTGAGGCAGAATTGATTGCTGAAAAGGGTGCCGTGCCTTACAACGGTGGCGCTGAACTAAAACGATAATATTAAAGTAGTGCTATTTAATTTGTGTTATTTATTAACATGACAAAAAGCACGATAGCTTGCGTTGTAAAGAGTCGATAATGAAAATACTGATCGCTGTATTAATCGCATTATTGCTGAGTGTTCAGTATCGACTTTGGATCGGCGAAGGCAGTATTGCGCATCGAGTAGAATTGCAGCGAAAAATCAAACATCAGCAGGGCGAGAATTCAGCACTGCGTGAACGTAATCGTATTTTAGCGTTGGAAGTCGACGCACTTAAATCGGGTTACGATGCGATAGAAGAGCGTGCACGCGAACAGATGGGTATGATTAAAAAGGGCGAAACATTTTTTATGTTAATCGGTCCCGATGAAAAAATGCCAACTCAAAATAAAAATAATAATGCCAACGCGAATCGTAATGGACAGTAATAAGAATAATGTATCGACAAATACTGTCGTGCAAAAAACGGCTGTTTGGGCGATTGTTCCTGCAGCAGGGCTAGGTCGACGTATGGGGCGCGACTTACCTAAGCAATATATAAGCATCAACAATAAAACCATCTTAGAGCACACCTTAGCGCGCCTCTTAAGTGTTGAGTCTATTACTGCAATTATGGTGGTGTTAGATGAGGATGATCAATACTTTGCTACATTACCCTGTGCTGATAACCCTCGGGTAATGACAGCCGTTGGCGGTAGGGAGCGTTGCGATTCGGTGTTGTCGGCATTAAGGGCGTTGGCGCAAAAAGTATGCGCAAACGATCGGGTTTTAGTTCACGATGCGGCACGTTGTTGTGTTTTGCCTAGCCGAGTAGAAGAGCTTATAACAAGCCTTAAAGATGATGAAGTGGGTGGGCTTTTAGGTGTGCCGGTAAGTGACACGCTTAAGCAAATTGATAGCCATAAGAAAAGTACACAAACCTTAGATCGTAGTATTATTTGGGCGGCGCAAACGCCTCAGTTGTTTCCTTACGATCTATTGAAGCTTAGTTTAGAAAAAGCTATAGCTGCTAACGAGGTGATCACCGATGAGGCCTCTGCAGTTGAGTATAGTGGTTTGCAGCCACAGATGGTCATGGGGCACTATGATAATATTAAAATTACACATCCCAACGACATTACCATAGCAAGCGCTATAATGACTTATCAGGACTTATCGATAGAATAAGTACTTAGTACAAATATAGTCTCTGCAAGCAATCAGCCTTTGAGCGGGAATAGGCGGAATAAAATGAGTTTACGAATTGGCAATGGTTATGACGTGCATGCCTTTGATGATGGCAGGCAAGGTAGTGAGAAAATAGTGATTGGAGGGGTAATGATTCCCTATTCTCATGGCTTAATGGCGCACTCCGATGGCGATGTTTTATTGCATGCTTTATGCGATGCTTTGTTAGGTGCAGCGGCTTTGGGTGATATAGGTCGTCACTTTCCCGATACCGACGCAAACTATAAAAATGCAGATAGTCGTCTATTGTTGCGTATGGTTTATGCCAAATTACAAAGCCTAGACTTCAATATTGTTAATGCCGATATGACGATTGTGGCACAAGCGCCTAAAATGAGCCCTTATATAAGTGAGATGTGTCATCATATAGCTGAAGATTTACAGGTTGGGGTCGATGTTATTAATGTCAAAGCAACCACAACAGAGCATTTAGGTTTTACCGGTCGTAAAGAGGGCATCGCCGCATATGCGGTAGTATTATTAGAATCGATCAAATAATTTTATATTGATGATTTTGTTTATAAACAAACAGTTTGATAAATAGACAAAACAGATAAATAGAACGTTTAATAAATAAATAGAAAAGTAGGTATTGTTGTTGGCTAATATATTGTTTCAAGGCGTGGGTATGACTTCTGAGCGTACTCGCGAGCGCATGATACAGCGCTTAATTGACCAAGGTATCGTAAATATCCAAGTGCTAGAGCGGATGCGCCAAACACCGCGCCATTTGTTTTTAGATGAAGCGCTGTCTCATAGGGCCTACGAAGACACCGCCCTACCTATTGGCCATGGGCAAACGCTCTCGCAGCCTTATATTGTTGCACGTATGACCGAGATATTACTGATGTCAGGTGTAAAGCTCGACCGCGTACTCGAGATAGGTACAGGTTCTGGCTATCAAACCTGTATTTTAGCCCCGTTTGTAAAAACGCTTTTCAGCGTGGAGCGCATCCGCCCATTGCAAGAAAAAGCGCGCCAACGCATACGCCAGCTTTCAGTTACAAATGTTCAGTTAACCTTAGCCGGTAGTACTTTTGGCTGGCCAACAAAAGGCCCCTATAATGCAATCTTAAGTGCGGCTGCACCCAGTCAAATACCCCACGAGCTTAAACAACAGTTAGCTCCCGATGGTGTGTTGATTATTCCTGTGGGCGATACCGAACAATCGTTGATTAAAGTTGTACGTATTGGTGATAGCGATCATTTTGAAGAGACAAGCATTGAGCCGGTGAGGTTTGTACCGCTGTTAGCTGGAGTTGTGCGTTAATGCCCCTTAAGTCCAAACTTTTTAAAGCTAGAAAGGGTGGAAAGCGTGAATTGCTGGGTATCTTTATCAGAGGTGCAGCGATGGGAGCTGCTGATGTGGTGCCTGGAGTCTCTGGTGGAACTATTGCTTTTATTACGGGTATTTATGGCCGTCTATTAGATGCGTTAAAATCTTTAACGCCAATGTCACTCGGGATATTATATAAACAGGGGCTAGCTGCCTTTTGGACAGCGATTGATGGTAAATTCTTACTCACCCTTCTCATGGGTATTCTTTGTAGCGTCGTCACTTTAGCTAAAATGGTAAGCCTTAGCCTTGAGCGCTATCCTATCTTAGTGTGGTCCTTCTTTTTTGGCTTGGTTATCGCCTCAGTGATTTATTTAGTGCGGCAAATTCCAAAATGGCACTTTAAAGAGGTGGCAGCATTAATGGCAGGTACTTTAATCGCCGTTGTTATAACGCTGGTTCGGCCTGTTGAGTTGCCTTCTGAGTGGTGGATGGTATTAATAGCGGGCAGTATTGCTATTTGTGCCATGATTTTACCCGGTATTTCCGGTAGCTTCATTTTATTATTAATGGGTATGTATAAAGTAATTATAAGCGCTCTTGAAGAGCTCGATATTGTATTGTTATTAAGCTTTGCGCTTGGTTGTCTTTGTGGTTTGCTCGCATTTAGCCATGTATTAAGTGCATTGCTCAAGCATTATGAATCGATTGTTTTTGCGACATTAACGGGGTTTTTGATAGGGTCCTTGAATCTTTTGTGGCCCTGGAAGCAAGTAGTAGAGACCACTATTGATCGCCATGGTGAAATTATTCCCTTGGTTCAGGTGAACATTACACCCTCACAGTATGTCGAGCTAACAGCTCAACCGGCCTTTTTTGGCATGGCAGCTGTTTGTTTATTGATCGGCTTGGTGTTGATTTTATTACTAGAAAAGATAGCAAATTCTAAAAATTAATAGAGTCATTTAAATGACTCATGTCGGATAAAAGCATTAATGTATGAGAATTTTTTGTTTTTCTTATAAATAATTTAGAGTTATTTGGTCTAAATTAGCATGTTCAATAACTAAAAGTTATATGTATGGTTAAAATATGACCTCTGAAAACAATAAATACCACAGGAAACTGCATAGTTATTTTTATGCTTGGCATTTTAAAATGTTCGTTATTCTGATCGGCTTATTTTTTTTATCGTCCTGCACATCCACATCAAGTCAGGCTCCCGTATCTAGTCGATTACCACCCCCATCGATAAAATCATCACAACATATAGTAGCGCCGGGCGAGACGCTCTACTCGATTGCTTGGCGCTATGATTTAGATTATAAGGGCCTTGCTCAAGCGAATGGAATTATTTCGTCTTATCAAATATTTCCTGGTCAATCTATTTTTCTTAGTGATAAATTCAGTCCTAAAGCGCAATCAAAACCAACTATAAGCCGCTCTCAAGCTACTAAAGTGTCATCGAGACCAATTACAGCAGCCAAAAAAACACCGACAACAAAGCGCACTTCAAAGACGGCGAAGACTATAGCTCGAAACAGAGAAATTGCCAGTGCTCGTCCAGAAAAAAAATCAAAAACTTTGAATTCATCATCTTCATCATCTAAAAAGCTTGGACGACTTACCTGGCGTTGGCCTGCAAAAGGAATAGTGACCACTAACTTTAGTAAGCAAAAAGGCTTGCGAAGGGGTATTGATATAAGTGGTAAAAAAGGAGAGTCTGTTGCTGCAGCAGCTTCAGGCAAGGTCGTATACGCCGGAAGTGGTTTACGCGGTTACGGTAAATTAATCATTATTAAACACAGCGAGATCTATTTAAGCGCGTACGCTCACAACAGCCAGTTAAAAGTAAGTGAGGGCGACTTTGTTAAAGTAGGTCAGAGAATAGCAGATATAGGTTCTACTGGAGTAGGTACTAAAGCAAAGCCGAGATTGCACTTCCAAATCCGGCGAGATGGTAAACCCATCGATCCATTGCCCTTGCTGCCTAGAAGATAATTACCTAGAAGATAATTACTTAAAAGAATAGTTACCTAAAAGATAATTTAAAGAAAAAGCTAAACTGTTTGAGATGTTGACCGATAACCAATTACAAGCATCAATTGATGTATGTAAGAGTTAAAGCAAAAGTTAAGGCAAAAAAAAGTAAGAGTTAAGTACTAACGAATAAGTATCTCCAGTAAATATTCTATAAAGAATAAGTGTCTGGATAAAGGCTAACCTAACAAAGAGATGATGATGATGGCAGCGCAACAGATCCTTAAAGTAGACTTGAATGAGTGCGATGATCATATTCATGCAGTGATGGATATCGATGCAAACATTAAAAAATCAGTAGCTAAAGCTAAGACCATTAAAAGCAAAGCGAAAGTGACGGTTAAAGCCAAAGTTAAAGCGAAAGTTGCCGATCCAATAAAAGTACAAAAAACATTAGATGCCACACAGCTCTACTTAAATGAGATTGGTTTTTCTCCGCTATTAAGTGCTGAAGAAGAAGTTTATTTTTCACGTAAGGCTCTTAAGGGCGAAGAAGCTGCACGTAAACGTATGATCGAAAGTAATCTTCGTTTAGTTGTCAAAATTTCACGTCGTTATGTTAATCGTGGTTTAGCGCTGTTAGATTTAATTGAAGAAGGTAATCTTGGGCTTATTCGCGCCGTTGAAAAATTCGATCCAGAGCGTGGTTTTAGATTCTCTACCTATGCCACTTGGTGGATTCGTCAGACGATTGAACGCGGCATCATGAATCAAACGCGTACCATCCGCTTGCCTATTCATGTAGTGAAAGAATTAAATATTTATCTTCGCGCTGCCCGCGAACTTTCACAAAAATTAGATCACGAGCCATCTCCAGAAGAAATCGCCAATTTATTAGATAAGCCAACCGCTGATGTTGAAAAAATGCTTGGCTTAAACGAGCGCGTCAATTCAATTGATGCAACTATCGGTGTAAACGGTGATAAAACACTATGTGATACGATTCCTGATCATCAAGCATCGGATCCAATGACGCTGTTGCAAAATAGTGATTTGAATAACAGTATTGATGGTTGGTTAACTGAGTTAACTGAAAAGCAGCGAGAAGTGCTTTGTCGGCGCTTTGGGCTACGAGGCCATGAAATTAGTACACTTGAAGAAGTAGGCCGTGAAATTGGTTTAACACGCGAGCGTGTACGTCAAATACAAGTAGAAGCATTAAAACGTTTACGTGACATTATGCGTGCAGAAGGTCTGGATAGTGAAAGCCTATTTAGCCAGATGTAGTTTTAAATTAAGATAATTTTTATGCCGAAATAAATTCTTTTATCAAACAGCTTTTATTG
>CAXMPB010000179.1:0-2640 GCA_964195035.1 Cellvibrionaceae bacterium
TTGAGAGTAAATTTTTACGCTCATTTGGTAAGTGCAACAAATAGAACTGTAGGGTTACCCCGCTCTATAGTTCTATCCCCCTTGGCTCTGTCTAGTTTTCTAGCAGAGCCATTTTTATGTTCCTTCAGTAATTAGTGTGTAGCCTACTAAGCGCGTTATAAAAAGATACTTTAAATCAATGTTTTAGTTTTCATCGGGAGTATTCTTAGTAACATAAGGAGGTGGTCGTGGATAATTCTGTAGTACAAAAAATTAAGCCCGAAGGTGAAAAGGAAAGCTGGCAGGCACAAAAAAGTGCGATGACGCGTGCAAGTATATTAGACGCGACTATCGAATGCTTTATCGAGCCCGGCTATAACAAATTTACTACTACTGATGTTGCCGATGTAGCCGAAATTTCTCGCGGTGCTATGCGCCACCACTTCCTTTCCAAGAAAGATTTAATTCAAGCGGCGGTTACGCATCTACACAAAAAATTGCTAGAGGATTTTACTTTAGTGGTATCGACTGTGCCGCAGGACTTGGCTGGTAAAGAGCTAATTAGAGAGAGATTAAATGCCTATTGGCGGCATGCTAATAGTGATTTATTTCGGGTTTATCAGGAGTTATGTATGGTGGCTCGCACCACTCCTGAACTTAAAGAAATATTAGAGCAGTCGGTTAAGGACTTTGAGTATTTTGCAACCAAATCAATAATCAGCCTGTTCAAAGAGTGGGGCGGCTTGAGTGATCATTTATTATTGGCTGTTGATACCACTAAATTTCTTATTGAAGGAATGGCATTAGGGCAAATTGTTAACAATAAAGATGTCCGGATACAGCGCCAACTTGATTATCTTGTTGATCGGATAGATCAAATATTCAAACAAGACAACGCTCAGGCGAAAGGCGATTCATAGTACTTTTTTGCGTCCAAATGACATTTTTCTGTTAAGTCGTTAAATTGATAACATTTTCTGAAAATAGAGTTTTTGGAATTGCTCATGTCTCGCAAGTTTTTTTGTTAGTGAGCGCTTATATCGACATTAAAGATACCACTGACCATACGTTTAAGCACATTGCGTATAACGTCAATATCGTAGTCATCACCTTGCATCATGGCTTCACGCTCAAGCTGATGGAATATACTTTGAGTAATGCGCGCATCGGCTTCAGGGCTACTGGTGCGTGCCAGTTGGTAGAAGCGTGTCAGGTGAGCACGTTCATTATTCCAATAGGCAAACACTTCTTTGCGCAGGCGATCGTTTTGTAAGCTCTCATGGTAAAAGGCTAGTTCAATGACGCGATTATCATAGTGGTTCTCAATTTGATCAATCTCAAAGCCAACAACATATTCATATATAGTCTTTGCTAACTTATGACGACCGGCATTGGTGCTAATAAGTCGAGGTGCGTTATTGGTCAAATATTCATCAATTGCGACAACTAAAGGATTGCTGGACAGGTCTGTTTGCACCCGCCAATAACTAAAAGCAGAGACAATAAGCTCTTCGATATTTTTGAAATGGTAGGTCGTTGTGCCAAGAGGAACGCCCGCTTCACTGGCTACAGCGCGATGGCGAACACCTCGCATACCGTCACGTTTAATGATGTTCAAGGTCGCCAGTATGATCTTTATACTGGTTTCTTCGCCCTTCGTTGTCTTACTTTTGTTTGTCTTATCGACAGCCTTAGCCGTTGCGATCATTCTTATAGACCTTACAATGAGTCTGTTATCAAATTATTGGTGATTGTAGCACCGACTAATCTGCTTGCAGCGTTAAAATACGGTTTAATAAAAATTAGCAGAGTAAGTTGAAGTTAAACACTATATTTCAAACCTATGCTGCGGGTATTATAGGCACTGCCTTCGACGGTGGATTTTTGAATATCCAATTATAAGAGTGGTCAATGTGCAAATAGAAAAATTAATGACGACTTGTCCAGTAATCCCCGTCATTGTCATTGACGATATTGCTGATGCAGTGCCTTTAGCACAAGCCCTAGTTAACGGCGGATTAAAGGTGTTGGAAGTCACTTTACGAACCGCCTTCGGGCTAGAAGCTATTAAGCTGATAAAGGCAGAGGTGGTCGGCTCTATCGTTGGCGCGGGAACGGTTATTACTCCGCAAGATTGTAATAATGCAATTGCGGCAGGCGCTGAGTTTTTAGTTAGCCCCGGCAGTACTCAAGCCTTAGTAGATGAGGCCGCTAAGTCTGATGTGCCACTATTGGCAGGCGCAGCTACGGCGAGTGAAGTGATGGCTTTATTGGCTAGCGGCATAAAGCATATGAAATTTTTCCCGGCGGAAGCAGCAGGCGGTGTTGCAATGTTGAAATCTATTGCTGGGCCGTTACCACAGGTAAAATTTTGTCCAACCGGTGGGATAAACGAAAGCTTGGCGCCGCGTTATTTGGCATTAGATAATGTGTTGTGTATTGGCGGCACTTGGATGTTAGATAAAAAATTAATTGCGGCGAAAGATTGGGCGGCAATTGAAGCGAAAGCACGCCTAGCGTCGCAGTTGTAGGCTTAAAGAATTTAAGGAATGGCAATGGCAAAAATTAGAATGGGGATGGTCGGCGGCGGTGAAGGTGCCTTTCTTGGCGGTGTACATCGTATGGCAGCGGCGCTTGATGGTGAGATAGAATTAGTGTGTG
>CAXMPB010000180.1:0-2864 GCA_964195035.1 Cellvibrionaceae bacterium
GTTAGTTAAAAATAATGCGAGTGAAATGATAGAGCAAAGTGATTTAAATGCAATGTCGCTCAGTAAAATGTTGAATGAGTTATTGAGTGATAAGCAAAAAATGAATGAATACGCTCGAGCTCTTAAAAAGTTATCAATGCCTGATTCGGCTGCGCGTGTTGCTAGTATCTGTGAAGAAGTGTGTCTCAATAAAATATCTAAAAGAGAGAGTGAAAATGCAAGTTAATGCAGCTTTTTGTGTGCCAGAGATGCGCCGAATTAGGCGAATACACTTTATTGGTATTGGTGGTGCAGGCATGAGTGGAATTGCCGAAGTATTATTGAATCAAGCTTATGATATTTCTGGATCTGATTTGCGCGAATCAGCTGTAACGGATCGCCTAAAAAAAATGGGCGCAGATATTTTTATTGGCCATAAAGCAGAAAATATTATTGGTGCAGATGTTATTGTCAATTCAACGGCAGTTGATGAGTCAAACCCCGAGATGGTTAATGCTCGTGAAAATCGTATTCCTATTGTACGTCGAGCTGAAATGTTGGCAGAGTTAATGCGTTATCGCCACGGTATTGCCGTTGCAGGTACTCATGGTAAAACAACAACAACCAGTTTGCTTACGTCTATATTAGCAGCGGCAGATCTTGACCCTACATTTGTTATTGGTGGCCTAGTGCACAGCACAGGAAGTCATGCAAAGCTGGGAACAAGCCAGTATTTGGTGGCGGAAGCCGATGAAAGTGACGCATCTTTTTTACATTTGCAGCCAATGGTATCAGTGATTACTAATATTGATATGGATCATATGGAAACCTACGAAGGTGATTTTTCGCGATTGAAAAAAACCTTCATAGAATTTATTCATAACCTTCCATTCTATGGCTTGTTAGTCGTATGTGGTGATGATCCAGTTGTACAAGAGCTGTTGCCTGATATTTCTCGTCCAATTATTACCTATGGATTTGATGAAGGTAATGATTATCGAGCTGAACAAATTTGCCAAGATGAAATACACACAAAATTTATTGTTAAAGGAAAGCTCTTAAAGGAAAAATTAGATATAGATGAATTGTCGATAGCGCTAAATATGCCGGGTAAGCATAACGTGCTGAATTCTTTGGCAGCCATTGCAGTGGCAGTAGATGAAGATGTTGCTGCATCTGCTATTCAGTCTGGTTTAGCAAGCTTTCAAGGTGTTGGCCGACGCTTTCAAGTATATGGAGAATACTCAGTTAGTGATGGTGATCTGACAGGCACGGCAATGTTGGTCGACGATTATGGTCATCACCCCCGTGAAGTTGAGGCTACGATTCAAGCGGTACGCGATGGTTGGGCAGGCAGACGGCTAGTGATGATTTATCAGCCACACCGATATACGCGTACACGTGATTTATACGAAGATTTTGTTGATGTCTTGTCTCGTGTTGACGTCTTAATTTTGTTAGATGTCTACTCGGCGGGCGAAGAGCCAATATCGGGTGCTGATAGTCGCCATCTGAGTCGTAGTATCAGAACGCGCGGACAGATTGACCCAATATTTATTGAAGGCATTGATGGTGTGCCTGCGCTCATTAAAGATATTGTTAAACCGGGTGACATCGTTATTACTCAGGGTGCGGGTAATGTGGGTAGCTTGGCGGCTACCTTAGCAAAAAGACAATTAAGTTAACGCGTGATGGTGTTTTTTAAAAAATGAATACGTTAGATTTTAAAAAGTTTGGTCGAGTCGGTGTCTTATACGGAGGCACTTCGGCTGAGCGTGAAGTGTCGCTCGGCAGTGGCCGCGCAATTATTGATGCTTGTCAGCGTTTAGGGGTCGATGTTGTTGATATAGATATAACAAAAAATGTTATTGACTCGATAACAGCGGCCAATATTGATTCCGCGTTTATTGCGCTTCATGGTGGCATTGGTGAGGACGGAAGATTACAAGCATTATTAGAAATTATGGATATTCCTTACACTGGCAGTGGTGTCCAATCATCTGCCGTTGCGATGAATAAATTAATATCTAAAAAAATATGGCAGGGAATTAATCTTCCAACCCCTAGTTTTTGTCAACTGGATGAAAATTCTGACTTTGAAGAGATCTTAAAAGGCTTGAATGGCAGTGCAATTGTTAAGCCAGCGAATGAAGGCTCTAGCATTGGAATGGCAATTGTACACAGCGCCCTTGAGTTAAAAAAAGCATTTAGTGAGGCGCGTGAATACGACGCGCTAGTATTTGCCGAAGAATTACTGGCAGGGCCAGAATATACCGTTGCCGTATTAGAAAATGAAGTTTTACCCGTTATTAAATTAGAAACAGATAATGTTTTTTATGATTATGAGGCTAAGTATATTTCGGATGAAACGCGTTATATATGCCCCTGTGGTTTATCTGACACTAGAGAGCGTGAGATCGTCAAATTATCTCGTCGGGCATTTGATAGCTTAGATTGTCGGGGTTGGGGGCGAGTCGATTTAATGGCAGATAGCAAGGGTGATTTTAAAGTACTAGAGGTAAACACCGTGCCAGGCATGACAAGTCATAGTTTAGTGCCGATGGCCGCTAAAGCTGCAGGGTATTCTTTTGATGACTTAGTTGCACGTATTTTGATAGCGGCAGTGACTTCAAAATAACAGACTTACGACTAAAGATTATGACTAAAAAAAACGACACAACTAATAAAGCAAGGAAGACGATAAAAAATAAAAGTTTAAGGATTAATGCTAAGCGGGCTGTAGAAAAAAAACGGTTTTCCTTTAGTCGTCTTTTTAATGTTATAAAACTTGCGATAGTGCTTTCACTATCGACAACGGTTTTAGGTGTAACTGGATATTACGGTGTTGTTACGGCTAATAAATTTTTAGAGCGCCCTATTAAATC
>CAXMPB010000181.1:0-7417 GCA_964195035.1 Cellvibrionaceae bacterium
AAGAAAAAATTTATTATCTAAAAAGTCAAACACATTAAAACTGACAACCCTTTTATAACTTATCTATCTATCGAAAGGGTATCAGTTTTATTCAGCATCAATGACTTACAATCGAGTAACTACCTAGTTTTAAATAAAATCAATAAAAGCCACGCACTTCGCAACAATCGCTTCCTTCTCATTAAACCTTCGTCTTAGCGCCTTAACTTTAAGCTCTCAAATCAATCTAAAGTTATGGTAGAATCCGCACCTGTAACATTTCACAAAGTAAACCCCACTAAAGCGAAGAGTTGATTATGAGCTTGAATGACGTTCCTGCAGGTAAAAACCTGCCCGATGAGATTAACGTTATCATCGAAATTTCACTAAATGGCAATCCCGTAAAATATGAAGTCGATAAAGACACAGGCGCTTTATTTGTAGATCGCTTCTTAGGCACCTCTATGCACTATCCCTGCAATTATGGTTACGTCAACAATACCTTGTGCGGTGATGGTGACCCAGTAGATGTGATGGTAATGACTCGCTTTGGCTTAGTTGAAGGATCAGTTATTAAATGTCGCCCAATCGGTGTATTAAGGATGTCCGACGAGTCAGGTGAAGATGCGAAAATATTAGCCGTGCCTGTAGAAAAGATTAGCCAAATGAATAAGGATATTACCTGTCTTGCCGATGTGCCCGATATACTACTAAAACGTATCTCTCACTTTTTCGAACATTACAAAGACTTAGAAGAAGGGAAGTGGGTCAAGATTGATGGTTGGGAAGATGTAGATGCGGCTAAAAAAGAGATTTTAGATTCGTTAGACAACTACAACAAACAACTATAAATAATTATTGCATTACTCAATAAAAAGGCCGCATTGTTGCGGCCTTTTTTGTTTTATTTGACCTATCCTGAGCCATACTGATATAAAGCAATAAACCCTAGACGTGCAAACATGATTGCCACCTGTATTCGCCGATACTCGTTATTAAATAACCACTCTTTCGCTAGATTAACTGACTCATCATCAAATAAAATCTAGAATACTTAATAGATCTTATCAAACATTTATAACGATTAGAATATTACAAATTCTTAGATAATAAAATACAGGATTACTCCGCAGCACTGAGAAATATCTAGAAATTTATTAATTGGCTGCAAAGATTCTATCCTGATTAAAGAAGCGGCGAATGCATTATCTAATACAGCTCGCTACACAACTTCTTACATAAAAGGATTATGTGGGGCTAATTTTATATGACTTATATCGACATCAACTTCTTCAGCTGGATGTCGATCTTCCTTTTTTAGTAAAGTACTACCCACATCAGATATCGATAAATCGTTGGTATCTATATATAAGGGTTCTATTTTCTCTCTCTCTGATTGTTTAAGAAGAGTTTCACCTGCATCTGCAATATCCCACTCTAAACTATCGATGTCGATAGTCGCAGGCAATGGTGCTAGACGCTCATCCTCTTTAACAATATTACCCTCTTGAGGAGAAAGTGATAAATGAGCGGTATCAACCGGAGCAACCGGAGCTTGTTGTTTGCCGTCTAATAAGTCACTCCCCGCGGGCGCCAAACTAAAACCCGTCGTCGGGGCCACTATTGTTGTAGCGGTCTTGGACGAGGTCGCTGTTTCAACAGAAGCTATCGCATTGGCGTCACTATTAATGACAGGAGTGATAGAAGAAGCAGCCGTTTTTTTTGCGGCAGATTTTTCGGGAACCTTATAAGCATTAGCAGTAAAATTATCTATTATTGCAGTAACAATACCGGCTTGATTAAGAATAGCCTGATATTTTTTTGCTTGAGCTAAAGATGTATTCGCTTTTAATGGCACAGGCTTACCCGTAAATAATCGCTCAATACGTGCGTCATCTACCTTAAATAATTGTGCTAACTTTTGCTTAACATCGACAAGATTTTTACCGAGTACGATGTCACCACGAAATATAACTGAACAATTATCTGTCATGACAAACTCTTTTAATAATATTTTAATGAGACGATAAAGAATAAGGCTCAGTGAATTAAAAAATGTCAGCTCATCTACCCATCAAGGTTATGATTCATATCTAACGAAGGCATATTGATGCGTGCCGAACCAACTACCTTAGCAGGGACACCTGCAACAGTTACATGCGGTCCTACATCGCCAAGAACTAAACTACCAGACCCCACTTTTGCACCGACTCCCACTGTAATATCACCCAACAATATTGCGCCTGCACTCAATAAAACACCTTGGCTAATTTTAGGGTGACGACTACATTTCGTCGAACCCGATCCGCCAATGGTGACGCCATGTAAAATAGAGACATCATCGGCAACCACAGAGGTTTCACCAATCACAATACCCGTTGCATGGTCCAACATAATACCCGACCCTAGCTTGCTCGCTGGATGTATATCAACATCAAATAAACGAGAGATTCTATGCTGCAAGTAGAGTGCTAACATTTTTCTATCTTTACGCCATAGCCAATGCGCAATACGATAGGACTGTAAGGCATGAAACCCTTTATAGTAAAGCAGTGGCACAATGTACTCATCGCAAGCTGCATCACGATTGAAATGTGCTAACAAGTCATTAAGCATTTGCGCAATCAGTTCGGGCTCATCTTCAAAAGCTTCATGAA
The DNA here is from genome assembly GCA_964195035.1 of Cellvibrionaceae bacterium. GTDB lineage: Bacteria > Pseudomonadota > Gammaproteobacteria > Pseudomonadales > Cellvibrionaceae > CANLBN01. The sequence goes on from CAXMPB010000181.1 coordinate 2,637, forward strand.
AAACAGATTGCCATGACATCGCTGATAAAGTGCTGCTGGCTAGACGACTAGCCAGATAATAACTGATCGCATGGTGAAAACTAGCATGACTAATAATATTGCAATGAAAAAAGCTCGACATGAAGGGTTGTGCCTGACAAGCTTTTTCGGCCTCATCAAGAATAGACTTCCAAACATTGGCCTGAATACACTCAGGATTTCGAATGCTACTTATTGATGCGTGAGCACGGCTCATAAACCTTCTCTGCTTCGGGCGGCTAACCAACAGCAGCCCTTGGATTAATAGAGTCTTTTATAAATTGTTCATAGAGCGCTTCGATAGAAGACAGGATTGTCGCTTTTTCTAATACATCAGACTCTTGCAAGTAGTTCTGCAAAAGTTCTAAAGACCATGTGTTTTGGTATTGCTTAGCAACCGGCAGATAACTTAAATGCCATGGCTCGAGCATGATGCCTTTATTATCCTCCATATAAGGAAAAAAGAAAGCAGGCGAGGCGTCTTTGCGTAAAAAATCTTTAAGCCACTGCGTCATTGGCGCAAAAGGTCCATTACCTGTGTATTCCTCGTCCACAAGCTGAAGGCTATAATTCTCAGGCACCGAGGCTCGATCATAGATATCCATATCAGTTCCCCAATGGTGTCTAGAGGTGCCTGGCAGTGCAGACCAGCGCATCACTCTTTTAACCTTCCCTAATGGTGACAATGCCGATATATCTAGATCACATCCCATATCATCTAAAACGGGACGCTCACCGCGCATTTTTGCATTCCAAATATGCTGCTGCCGCTCGAAACTTCTAAAACCACTTGCTAAGGCTAAATCAAAACCTGCTTTACCGGCCTCAGCGACTAGCTGCTGCCATGGCTCAAGCACCTCACTATGCAAGCCTACATCATGGTGCCAATTAATATGATCATCAACAAGACCGAAAGTAGCCATTTGTCGCTTATCACAGCGTTTTTTATCAGTGTGCATAAATTTCATGGATGTCGCTTTATACAATTCTTAAATACTCGAATCTTGGAGGCTGCCCGAGGGTAGAAACCCACCACTAGAAGCAGGCATAATTAATAGTTTTAGATAAAAACTATCGCTTCCCTGATATATATCAAGAATGTATAGTTAATGTTGTGATACTTTAGTATTCAAATTGCGTGAGATGAATGCGCAAAAAATAATAAAAATAACAAATTTAGGTCATTACATGAATAAAGACCACAGTGATTTGATCACATTAAAAAATCTCGGTTCAGCTTCAGTAAATATATTACATGCCGTTGGCATTAATAGCTATGAAGACCTTAAAAAGACGGGGCCTGTAGAAGTTTATCTACGCATACAAAGACGCAATATACATGTCTCTAAAGTGATGCTTTATGCTTTGCAAGGTGCTTTATTAGATACTCATTGGAATGATTTAGCGCCAGAGCTCAAACAACAACTGCTCAGTGATGCCGAAGAAACTGCTTCCGAAAGCCAATAACTCTCCGATAAAACAACCATAACTATTCTTACTGAGTTAATGATTTTTAATGCCTACTTCTTAGGCATTACGCTAATATGCTTACCGATTTTTAACAACCTGCTATTGAATTTTGTCATCTTGCACACATCATAAGTCAAACTATTAAATATTAATCCATTCACACTTTCATTTTGAGGTCATTATGTTGCGTATCGGTTTGTTTTTATTGACTAATTTGGCTGTTATTGCCGTGGCAAGCGTCACCTTAAAACTGCTCGGCGTAGAGCACTATTTGCAAGGCTCTGAGCTCAACCTAACCAGCTTATTAATTTTTTGTGCGATTTTTGGCTTTGCCGGTTCACTTATCTCTCTTTTTATCTCTAAATGGATGGCAAAACGCTCAACAGGCGTAAAAATCATTACAAGTGCTAGCACATCAGATGAGCGCTGGTTAGTCGAGACCACTCGGAGTCTTTCCGATACGGCAGGAATTGGTATGCCCGAAGTCGGCATCTTCCCTGCGCCAGAATCAAATGCTTTTGCCACTGGCTGGAACAGAAATAATGCACTAGTTGCCGTAAGCGAGGGTTTACTTCAGCGCTTTACGCGAGACGAAGTACGCGCTGTACTTGCCCATGAAATTGGTCATGTGGCCAATGGTGATATGATCACCCTAAGCTTAATTCAAGGAGTCGTTAATACTTTTGTGATGTTCTTTGCACGAATTATTGGCCATACAGTCGATAAAGTTATATTTAAAAATGAACGGGGTCACGGTATAGGCTTTTATATCGCAACCTTTGTGGCCGAGATGATTTTGGGGGTTTTAGCGAGCATTATCGTCATGAAATTCTCACGCTATCGCGAATACCGCGCAGATGTTGCTGGCGCGACACTTGCCGACCGCGGCTCTATGATTAACGCACTCAAACGCCTAAGCTCTGAACAAAAAGCGCAAATGCCAAGCTCAATGCCCGATACTATGGCCGCTTTTGGTATTAGTAGCGGTTTTAGCAAGCGAAATTTAGGCAAATTATTTGCAAGCCATCCACCTCTCGAAGATCGCATTCGTGCCTTACAACAGAAGATGACTTAATCAATGACGACCAAAATATATAGTTATTGTTGTCATACCAATGAGATCCCAGAACAGGGAGCTAAAGAATTAATACTTGGTAGAAATAGCTTCTTTGCCGTAAAAAGTGAGGGCACAATCACTGTTTATCACAATAACTGCCCACATTTAGGCCTACCTTTACAGTGCCAACAGGATCAATTTCTTAACCACGACAAGTCACTGATATTGTGCTCGACTCACGGTGCCTTATTCGAAATAGAATCTGGTCTATGCATTGCTGGGCCCTGTCAGAATCAATCCTTAAAAATGGCTGACTATTATATTGAAAATGAGCATGTCTATATAAACAATGCATAATATTGACAGGCTCATTTTTCGACTCATAGCTAGTTCAGACACACCTCAAACACTGAGTTTAAACATGAGAATTAAGCATTAGGTTCAATTAATAACTCAACACGACGATTTTCTGCACGGCCTGCTGACGTGGCATTACTGGTAAGCGGTTGATCCTCACCATAACCCACGACAAATAAGCGGCTAGAAGGGACATTACGACTATTCAAATAGTCAGAAACACTCGTGGCACGACTCACTGATAATGTCCGATTATAAGAAGCTGCACCTGAAGAGTCGGTGTGACCCGCCACCTGTAGGTTTGTCTCATTAAATTCATTCAACACTTTAACAACTGAGTTCAGTGTTGCGTAAATAGAGGTATTTAAGGTCGATTTATTGACAGCAAAGGTAATATTGTTTGGCATAACCAAGCGGATATTTTGGCCTTCACGTACAACCTGAACACCGCTATTGACTAATTCACTGCGTAGCTTCGCCTCTTGCTGGTCCATATATGCACCAACACCCAAACCGATAAGGCCACAACCTGCTGCTGCATTCCGCGCATGCTTACTACTTTTACGTGAGCCCAGCGCACCACAAACTATTGCGCCAATTCCGCCATAAAGAGCTTTGCGACTGATACTACTTTCACCTGTATAGGCATTTTGCGTCTCACAACCAGCCAGCACAACAACGGCACAAATTGGCAATAAAATTGTTTTTGTTAAATTCATACCTTCACCTTTTTAAAAAAATATACTATCAACAATACGATAGCTCTTATCGATAAACCTTAACTAATATAGCCGTACTTTAATATTTTATAGTGGGCTATTTACGTTGATAAAAAATCCATTGCTGTCACAAAACAAGTCACTTCTCATCCAATGGATATGTGAATGAAGAGTGAAATGGATTATAAAACGCGCTACATTAACAAATACTGAACAAACGTCCTATATTTTTCATCAATAAATAGTAGCAGACCACATATGCCATTATCATCTTCATTAGCACGAGCAACATTAATTAAAAGTGCTCTGATCCTTGGTGCTGTATCACTTATAAGCTGTAAGGCCTTGATTGCAAGCAATGCAACGACAGAGGTTTATAAGTTACCCTCTGGTAATTATAGTGTTGATAAAACCCATACCCGAGTACTTTTTAAAGTAAATCATCTAGGCCTTTCAACTTATGTTGGCCGCTTCAATGACTTTAATGCCACGTTAAGCTTTGACCCCAACAATATTAAAGCAAGCCGACTAGAAGCAACGGTTGATACTCGCAGTTTAGATTTAAATGATGAAAAGCTAGAATATAGGCTAGCGGGCCCTACCTGGCTAAACAGCGATAAGTATCCCGAGGCAGTCTTTACCACATTGTCTGCAAGTCCGCTCGACGACTCAAATATTAAGTTTATTGGCAATTTAACCCTAAAAGGGAAAACCAAACCTGTAGAAATGCTGGTTACTTTTAATGGTGGCGCCGATAATTTATTATCTGGACACTACACCATTGGTTTTTCAGCTACAGGGAGTTTCAAACGCTCTGAATTTGGCATAGACAGCTATACATCAATCGTAGGCGATACGATTGAGCTTGAGGTGCATACTGAGTTTCAGAAAAAAAAACCTAAACACACGCGAAACATAAAATAGTTATTTATTTTGAACATCCCCCACTCTCAATATTTTCAAGCCATTAGTCCCGCCTTGAATTGTATCGTGATCCCCTTTTGTAACAATAACAAGATCACCCGTTTTAACAAAACCTCGAGTCATCAGTTCGGTAATTGCACGTTGAAAGGTTACCGCTGGGTCTTCATCAAAGCCATCAAAAGCGATCGGCTCAACGCCTAAATAAAGTGCTGTTTTTGCCTGTGTTCGACTATGAC
>CAXMPB010000182.1:0-1888 GCA_964195035.1 Cellvibrionaceae bacterium
TGTAGAGATTGAATTCTTGCCTGGAGTTCAGCTTGCTGTTGATTACTAAGTTGTTGTTGGAGGTATAGATAACGCAATAAAATACCCGAAAATATAGCGGCGATAGTTGTTGAGCGTGCCCATAGGCCTATATCAAAGGGCACAGAGATCAATAATGGGGATATCCATAAGATAATGGCAGCGATTAGCGCACAAAGACTAAAGGCGAGGCAGCCACTTAAGCCTATGGAAAGTCGATTTAATAAAGGGCGTAATTGGCACAACGCTAAGGCACAGCTCAATACTATCCATTGAATAATCATCGACATAATGCCAAGGGATGCCCAAGAAAAGCTTAAAGAATAGTCGGCGAGAATTAATACCAGTGCCAGTAATTCTCCGATTAAGACTAAGCCTAAAATAGCAGGGGGAGAACATAAGTAAGGTAGTAATGGTAGCGGCTGTTCTTGTTCATCGCCCATATTCATCGCCATATTAAAGTTATTATTGTCTTTTGATAGTGTGTAGAAGTTTAGCATAAAGCCAATAGTGAGCTAGTACTGACGGATGATCCCTTAGGTGATACCTTAGGTGAGTATATCCGTTATAATACACCACTGTTTTTATATTCAATTTTATTCAAGCTTGATTAAGCAACATTGCTTTCACTGCTATTTAATAGCCATCATTTTAATGAGCACCTAATGACTAAAGATTCATCTGATTCAATTGCCGCTGACGTTAACCAAGATAAAGCTGCTACTTCATCTGCCTGGGGCGGTCGTTTTAGTGAGGCGACAGATGCATTTGTACAACGCTTTACAGCATCTGTCGACTTTGATCAGCGTATGTATTTGCAGGATATAGAAGGCTCTATTGCGCATGCCACGATGTTGGCAAAAGTCGGCGTACTTTCTGAGGATGAGAAACAACAAATTTATGCAGGCCTTGAGGCCGTTCGTGCCGATATAGAGGCCGGCACATTTGAGTGGTCTATTGAGTTAGAAGATGTGCATATGAATATCGAGAGCGCATTAACCAAGCGTATCGGTATTACCGGAAAAAAATTACATACAGGTCGCTCTCGCAATGACCAAGTGGCAACAGATATTCGCCTATACCTTCGCGCTGCTATTGATAGCATTGGGTTAGAAGTGACACGCCTACAGGAGGGCTTGTTAATGGTTGCACAGCGCGAGTGCGATACTATCATGCCTGGCTTTACGCATTTGCAAACTGCACAACCGGTAACCTTCGGCCATCATTTAATGGCATGGTTTGAAATGTTAAGTCGCGACTACGAGCGCTTTATGGACTGTAGGCAGCGCCTAAATCAATCACCTCTTGGTGCAGCGGCTTTAGCGGGAACAACTTACCCTATCGATCGCGAATATACCGCTGAGCTATTAGGTTTTGAGCGACCAACGGCCAACTCGCTAGACTCTGTTAGTGATCGTGATTTTGCTATTGAGTTTTGTTCTGCGGCGAGTATTTTACTGATGCACCTTTCGCGAGCGAGTGAAGAATTAATCTTATGGACATCTTCTCAATTTGATTTTATTGATTTGCCCGATCGTTTTTGTACCGGCTCATCAATTATGCCGCAAAAGAAAAACCCCGACGTACCCGAACTCGTTCGGGGTAAAACCGGTCGAGTCTATGGTAATTTAACAAGCTTACTGACATTAATGAAGTCACAGCCCCTCGCATACAACAAAGACAACCAAGAAGACAAAGAGCCGCTATTCGACACAATTGATACTGTGAGCGACTGCCTACGAGCTTTTGCCGATATGATTCCTGCAATAACCGCTAAAAAAGAAAACATGTACCAAGCTGCAAAAAAAGGCTTTTCGACAGCGACGGATTTGGCCGATTATTTGGTTCGTAAAGGCATTGCTTTTCGCGA
>CAXMPB010000183.1:0-3922 GCA_964195035.1 Cellvibrionaceae bacterium
TTGTAACAATATTTTTTCTGTCCGCGGGCTCGCGAAAATCAATTTGATGTTTGGTGCTCTCACGTATTTAGGTGAGCTTAGATTTGTGTAACGCTTTTATGGCATCAGTGTTTAATAATTCTTGATTTACCGATAAGCTACGAAGTCAAAAATACATCAACTATTCGAAGGATGCGCTCATGAATATAAGCAAAGTAGTCGGTTTTGCGACTCTAATGTTAATGTCGGCGTCCGTTGTGCACGCTAATGTCATTGTAGAATTTATAGAGGGCGCACCTAAGGACCGATTTGTCGTTACCAATACGGGCCAATGTTTGTTGCAGGATCTTCGAGTCGATATTGATTTGATAAACACCACTGGCGGTTTGATTTTTGATACGACGGCAACCGGTGCCGGAGTTCAAGTGTTTCAACCTTTTGAAGTAAGCTCGGGTGATATTGCGTTAAACGTTAAAGCCCGTGTCAATGATGGCGATACGGAGTTGTCGATCACTATTGCTAGTATTCAGCCGATGGCATCGGTTGGCTTTACTATTGATGTCGATGACACAGTGCGTAACAGTGAGCTTGGTATGATCATCGTATCGGCTGCTGAAATGGAAGGTGGCATGGTCACGGTTACGCAAGGTTCGTTTGCTAGTTCTGGTGTTTTTGGCCGTAACAGTAGCGCTACAGTTATTATGGCTTCTTGTAAATAGTGCAGCATAACGCTGAGACTCCTTTGTTGGCGGCGGATCAAATTATTGACTACAACTATTTAACTATTTTATTTTTTCTTGAAAAGACATCGTCTATTTTCAGACTTTTTTCAATAAAGCTAGGCGGTAATTAAGCGTCACTAAATAGGTTTAAAAAGTTACTGGTATATTGGATATTGCTCTAGCTTTTATGACATTCTGTTTATATGTTTACATAAATAAATTTTCGGAGAGCATGCTCATGGCACAAACTATTTTAATTACAGGTGCTAGCAGTGGTATTGGAGCGGCAACAGCATATAAATTTTTAGAGGCAGGTTGGAACGTTGCTTTACTAGCTCGTCGTATAGATAAGCTCGAAGAGATTAGTGCTAAGTATAGCAATGCTATCAGTATTGTTTGCGATGTTACTGATGAGCATGCAGTAGAAAAAGGCTTTGCAAAAGCAGCTAAGCATTTTGGTGGTATAGACGTATTATTTAATAATGCCGGTATTTTTCCACCTGGATCGCGCTTTGATAAAATATCTCTCGAAGCCTGGAAATCTTCTGTCGATATTAATTTAACCGGTATGTTTATTTGTGCACGCGAAGCCTTTCGGCACATGATTGACAGTGGCGGGCGTATAATAAACAACGGCTCTATTTCAGCAATAACACCGCGTCCTAATTCTGCAGCTTACTCCGCTACCAAACATGCTATTACGGGCCTCACTAAAAGTATCGCCTTGGACGGTCGTGACTTAAATATTTGCTGTGGTCAAATTGATATCGGCAATGCAAATACAGAGCTAGTCGCAAATCTGATAAAGCATGCTGGTCCAATGCCAACTATGGATGTAGCTGATGCTGCAGAGGCGGTATTTAATATGGCAAATTTACCACTCAGTACCAATGTTTTATCAATGACAATAATGGCGAATCAGATGCCATTTGTGGGGCGTGGTTAAATCTATAAATATTGGTAAGAAGACAAGGCAGAATAAAATAATTTTTGGTGTTGACTCAATTGAAGACGCCATCAACTTGTCATAACTAATTGTGCTTTTCGCAGGCCATACTTAAATGACTTGTCAATTAAATTTAAGTACAGGGTAAGTCTTTTGAAAAAAATTATATAAGAAAACATCTAGGACAGGCATCCTAGATGTTTTCGAGAAATTAAATCGCTTTAATTTTTTCTATCTGCTGTTGCAGTTTTTCAACGGCTGACTGGGCAGCGGCTAGGCGCTCTTTTTCTTTATCAACAACGGCAGCCGGTGCTTTATCGACAAAACTAGCATTGCTGAGCTTGCCTTGTAATTGCTGAATCTCTCCACTGCGCTTAGCTATGTCTTTCTCGAGTCGAGCAACTTCTGCGTCTTTATCGATGAATCCTGCCATGGGCACATGAATTTCCATTTCTCCGACTAATGCAGTAGAAGACATAGGTGCTTCATTACCAGGCTCTATCCAGTGGGTATCCTTAAGCTTGGCAAGTTTCACTAAAAACTGTTCGTTGTCTGTTAAGCGTTGCTTGTCGGCACTACTGCCATTAACAAAATAAAGTGGTAATTGTTCCGAAGGTGAAATACTCATTTCATCGCGAATTTTGCGTACACCAATAATGACGCTTTTAACCCACTCGAGGTCATCCATAGCTTGTTGGTCAATTTTGCTATCATCGGCAACCGGGTAGGTCGCCAGCATAATCGTCTCGCCCTCGGTACCCGCTAGTGTTTTAACACGCTGCCAGATTTCTTCGGTAATGTAGGGTATTAACGGGTGAGCCAATCGCAGTGTCGCCTCTAATACGCGAATAAGTGTACGTCGAGTGCCACGTTTTTGTGCATCGGTTGCGGTATTAGTGCCGCTATCTTCCCATAAAATAGGCTTCGATAATTCTAAATACCAATCGCAGTATTCGTTCCAAATAAAATCATAAAGTGCCTGCGAAGCTAAATCTAATCGATAGGTTTCTATACCCTCGGCAACGGCTTTTTCGGCAAGTTGTAGTTTAGATGTAATCCAACGGTCTGCTAGAGATAATTCAATGTCTTCACTGCCAAGACCACAATCTTTATCTTCGCAATTCATTAATACATAGCGCGAGGCATTCCAGATTTTGTTACAAAAATTTCTAAAGCCTTCTATGCGGCCAACATCAAAATTAATATCGCGACCTGTCGATGCTAATGAATAATAGGTATAGCGCAACGCATCGGTGCCATAGGGGTTAATGCCATCGGCAAATTCTTTGCGAGTTTGTTTTTCAATTTTTGAAGCCTGCCTCGGGTCCATTAAGCCCGTTGTACGCTTAGCCACTAAGGTTTCAAGATCAATGCCGTCAATTAAATCAATAGGGTCGAGTACATTTCCCTTAGATTTCGACATTTTTTGTCCTTGGCTATCTCGCACGAGACCATGAACATAGACAGTATGAAATGGGATTTCTTTACGGAAGTGTAGGGTGAGCATAATCATCCGTGCTACCCAAAAGAAAATGATATCAAAACCTGTAACTAACACATCAGTTGGGTGAAATGTTTTCAATGCCTCAGTGTCTTCGGGCCAGCCCAGTGTGCCAAAAGTCCAAAGGCCCGACGAAAACCATGTGTCGAGTACATCTTCGTCTTGACGTAAAGTAATGTTGTCGGCGAGCTTATATTTTTCGCGAACCTCGCTCTCGCTGCGAGCAACATAAATTTTGCCGTCATCGTCATACCATGCAGGTATACGATGCCCCCACCATAACTGCCGTGAAATACACCAATCGTTAATGTCGCGCATCCAAGAGAAGTACATGTTCTCGTATTGTTTGGGTACAAATTGAATTTCGTTTTTTTCAACAGCTTTAATGGCTTCATCGGCTAAGGGTTGAGTTTTAACATACCATTGATTAGTTAGGTAGGGTTCGATAACCACGCCCGACCGATCACCTGTAGGGACTTTTAAATCGTGATCATCAATTTTATCGAGTAAACCAAGCGCATCTATATCGGCAATGACTTGCTTGCGTGCCACAAAGCGATCGAGACCTTTATAGGCCTCTGGAGCATTCTCATTAATGTGTGCATCATCATTAAAAATATTGATCATGGGTAGCTTGTGGCGCTGACCCATTTCATAGTCATTAAAATCGTGAGCGGGTGTTATTTTTACGCAGCCGGTACCAAAGTCTTTATCGACATATGCATCGGCAATAATAGGTATTTCACGACCCACTAAGGGTAGGGTGATAGTCTG
>CAXMPB010000184.1:0-5022 GCA_964195035.1 Cellvibrionaceae bacterium
GAGTATCTTTATTTGATAAGGAGCTTTCAGAGGATATTTTTTCTGCCTCTAACGCATTAGCTCTTTGCGTAAGATCATAATTCGCCTGCATTCGCGACCAATAAGCACTGCCAATAATTTCACCTTGTCTTCTCGATAAAAAAACTAACAGCAACATAATGACGCCATAAACGCTCTCGAGTGCACTGAGCGAGAAGATGGCAACAATGCTACAGGGCAAAAGTGCCAGATAGATATATAGTGAGTAAAAGCGCTTGTAAGCAGAGAATACGTGCGAGCAACTACTGATAAAGGCAATACTATAAAACCACAACAAGGGCACTTCATTTTTTATACCGATGCTATAGGTAATAGTGGCTAACATCATCCCCCACCATGCAGCATGGACCATGGTTAATGAAAAATAAATGTTGCGCCAACGTGAAGGCCCACGAGAATAAAGGTTAACGAAACGCACTAAATAGTAGACTCTAAAAATACTTATTAACACGACACCTAATACAAAAATACTTGCAGCTACGGGATGTTGTTGATAATACTCGCCTAAAAAAAGCGAGATCACTAATATCAAAATACTTACGCCTAAACCACGGATAGAATAACGGGATAAACGAGTATCAGTCTTTCGTAAAAGATTACGCTGCTTATGAACTTTTAACGTTGGGGTAAAGAAACTAAATTGCATAGTGACTCTTATAATTTGTTTAATTTAATGTTTTTAGCACTGTCTTTTTATGATGCTCTTTATACACCTGTTTTTATGAGCTACAGCTATGAATGCATCTCTGTCAAACCTCTTTTATGAAACCTTTACCAGGAAACTTTCATTAGGATATGAGAATAAACTCAACCATTACTGTTTTTAAAACAAAGCCTAATAAGCCGATACCTAATGCACAGAATAAGATAATACTCCCAAAACGACCTGCCTTTGAGCGTTTGGCTAAATCCCACATAATAAAACACATAAAAAGTATTAAACCTGTAATACAAACAGTTAACGAAAGTGTTTCAAATTGTGCAATTGACATAAAAGCAACCAGCGATTTAATGATGGGATGATTTTCTATAGCCTTCAAACCAGTCTCTTAGATTAGACCTTCATCTCGGATAGCCTCCTAGGCGCTCTTTTTGCTTAAAACAGGGGCATACAATTATACCGACTTTTTTGAGTTATGAGCTTATATCTGCCAAAAGAGACCAATTAATTGAATTAAATAGAGGAAAATAAGGATTGCACCCATATTAGGTCGTTAATAAGCGGCACTATTTTATAGACTTAAAATTAGATAAGGCTTATATGATCGTTATTCTGTTCGCATAGCGGTTAATGGTAGCCTTCAAAAAGTTATCGAAACTTGGCTTGCGGATACTACTAGAATACGAATCAATGAGTGCCACATCGATTAATAGATTACTTCTAGCATCAATTAGGCTTAACTTTAAAATAGCTTGCAGTGGGTTAAATGGAGGTGCAGAAGGTATAGCCACGACTTCTACTTCACTTAAGCTCTCCTCTTGAACATTTATACTCTCCATTTTATTTGTAGTACTTTTATTAACGACCACATCATTTTTCATAGGGGCACCAGATACCATGGCTTTATCGACCTCCATGTCTTTTACGGATCGCTTTTCGGGCCTTTTAACCATACTCAATAGATTGACGCTAACAATAAAATCAAAATCATCTCCTATCACATCACTCTTTTCAAATAATTTGACTCGCTGAAAGTGCCTATTAAAACTTGATAGAATCAATTGTTTATCTCTCAGATCAGAAGGCGTTGCAGCGATACTTGATGGCATAAGCGTAACGTGTAATGCAATATGACTTGCTGGTGATATAACAAATTGCCGATGACGTTTTATAGATACATGATTATTGAGTGATACGACGCTGTTAAATCGTTTTATGTCTTGCCCTGTGCAAGCTGTTAAAAGTATGAAGCTACTCATTACTAGGACAACAATAAATTTAGGCATGAAATGAGCTCGGGTAATTATAGATATATAAAGTTATCGGCGAGCTGACATAAAGATAAAGTTTTTATATTGTTAAGGCAACGCATAGAATACAATTTACTTTAATATAAGACGTTAAGACATTGAATTAAATGCATTTAATTAAAAAGCAAAAAATTATTTTGTTTAAAATACCAGTTACATAGTCATAATTACTGGGCTTGAGGGTATTTACTTTAATAACCGAAGGGTCTTATTACGATCAATACTATAAACGTTATAAAAAAGTGATTTCAATTCGAAAATTATTTATCACATGACTGGAAAACAAACAAATATACACCATGCTGAAAGTATAGAGTTTTTATCCAATATGATTATGGGTAATAAGCGGTCTAGTTAGTCATTAACTCCGATGGTCTTAGCCAAGTGATCCCCCAAGACACTTGGTTTTTTTATACCTGACACTTTAATCACATTAAAATATCAAGTGGAGACGCTAGCAGGCTGCCTAAGAGTTGACTGTGCTACTGAAGGGCTAGCCTCTAAAATTTCTCATTTAGTTTGGGTGTGTCTATAAAGTCAATTTTTTCTTGTACCGCCCGGTGCCATTTAGGACCATCAATAACGTCTCCCATTTCATTGATGTCGGGATAATCCAGTTGATACTTGTCACAATACAGCGCTAGTTCGGGCTGGCACCAGGAAAATAAACGCTTGTTGTAAATAGCTTCAGGTAATGGATCTGCTCCATAAAGAGCAGCATTTGTTCGCTGGCGTTGGGCCTCTGCCATAATAATTGAACAGGCAACGGATACATTCAACGAAGCCACCATACCTAACATTGGTATTGATATATGATGATCTGCAGTATCTTTAGCATATTCGCTGAGGCCAGGTTTTTCTGCACCTAATATTAAAGCAGTTGGTTTTGTATAGTCGATATCTCGATAATCTAGAGCAGTCTCTGATAAATGTGCAGCTACAATTTGAAAGCCACTTTCACGTAGTTTATTAATAGGGTTTGCCACAGACTCATATAGTTTTGTCTTTACCCACTTTTGGCTCCCCGTTGCTGTACCTCGATAATGCTGGAACCCAGTTTCGGGCGAAACGATGTGTACCGTGTCGATACCAACAGCATCACAAGTTCGTACAATTGCCGCTATGTTCCTACCTTTATTGACTTGATCCGTAATAATAGTCAATCCTGCCTGCCGATTATTCAGTACATGTAATATTTTTGAGTGGCGTTCGGGAGTCATAAATTTGGCTTTCAATATTTTCCACAGCTTCTGTGGATAAGTCAGTGGATAGGTATTTTAACAATAGGCTAAGGCCTTGAATTTGGCGACACCCAACAAATTGGTTACTTTTTAACCGCGTAAAAAACTGTTTAAAAACAACAGCTTAGCAAAGTCAACGTGGAAATCAATAAAACCGAAGACTTTTAGTCTTAAATATTGCAATTTATAACGTATGTGCATAACGTTTGTTAGTGTCTCTTAACTCGGGGTCACTGATTACTTCGTTGAACATAAAAAAACACGATAATATTATCGTGTTTTTAAGAAAATGAATCTAAAAATCAAGTGTTATTTACATTATTTAGTGAAAAAACCGACTTGTTTGAAATTGCTCGACAATACGTGAAAGACTCTTCTCAATACCCATTTGTACCGAAAGCCCTAAACGTTCTGGCAAACTCTTTTTAGATGTATAGGTCACTTCAAACACATCAAAATCTGAGGCTAAACCCGTAATATAATCGTCACTCGTTGTTAGTTCATCAATTAGGCTGTTTTCTTTGGCTTTGGTACCAAACCATATTTCACCCGTTGCAACGGCGTCAATATCAATGATCGGCCGTTGTTGGTGAACATAATCTTTAAATAAGCCATGTGTTAATTCTAGATCTTCAACAAATTTCTCTCGACCTTTATCTGTGTTTTCGCCAAACATTGTGAGAGTTCGTTTATATTCACCTGCCGTCAGCATTTCAAAGTCGATATCATGCTTTTTAAGCACCTTATGAAAGTTAGGCAATTGCGCTAAGACACCAATAGAGCCAATCACCGCAAATGGTGCAGCACAGATTTTATTAGCAACGCAAGCCATCATATAGCCGCCACTTGCCGCCACTTTATCAACACAAACAGTAAGAGGTATCTCGCGCTGACGTATTCTATCTAACTGGCTTGCCGCTAATCCATAGCTATGCACCATACCGCCACCGCTTTCTAGACGAAGTACTACCTCGTCTTTGGGTGTTGCCACAAATAGTACTGCACTAACAATTTCTCTTAGCTGAGACACAGCTGATGCTTTAATGTCACCGTCAAAATCGACTAGAAAGATACGCTTTGGCTCTTCGAAAACATCGCCATGCTTTTGCTTTTGTTTATTCGCTTTCTTTTCTTGCTTCTTTTCTTTGGCAAGTGCCTTTTGTTGCTTTTTGATGACATCGTCATCAAACATAGCGTGCTTCATTGATTGGCTCATTTCATCAAACCTATCGTTAATTTTAGTAACCTGTATAGCGCCAACATTTGAAGGCTTTTGACGAGCACCAGCACTCACTATAAGGCCAATTACAACAGCAATCGCAACGACAAAAGTCACTACTTTAAGCAAAAACAAACCATACTCGTATAAAAATTCCACGAGAGCTCCTAAAAAATTAAATTGGTGGTAGCCATAAAGAATTTATAGCTAATTTGGGTTGAGCAGTATAACAAATTTACGTCACCTTTAACGCCATTGTTCAACTGCATCGATTGCAGGTTGATTAAGTGGGCGGGCAAGTAGCCCGGATGTACTTAACGAAATTTGGTATTGGCCACCGTCAACCATAGGTAAATAGGTAGAGTTACCGTAACGTGCATCAACAAGAGCATCGTTATTTGATTGTTTCAACCAGCTCCACACATCAACACCATGTAAACTAGCCGAGACTGAATAGAGGCTCCGTTCTTTAGTGCGCTCATCATCTAATAATAAGTAGCGGCCGCTAATACGCTCGAGCCGATAACCGGCTTTAAGTCCCATACGAGCAAA
>CAXMPB010000185.1:0-8609 GCA_964195035.1 Cellvibrionaceae bacterium
GTAAAAAATCGTTGAGCAAACTGCCAATAACCGGTGTGCGACCAAGACCGCCGCCCACTAATACACGAAAACCTACTTCATTCTTTTCGTTTTTAAGCACTTGCAGGCCAATATCATGAACCTGAATTGCTGCACGGTCGGTGTCGGATCCGGTAACGGCAATCTTAAATTTGCGTGGCAAAAAGGCAAATTCAGGATGAAAACTAGACCATTGACGAATAATCTCGCAATAGGGGCGTGGATCGATCACCTCGTCTATGTTAATACCGGCAAATTGGTCAGAACTTGTATTGCGAATACAGTTACCGCTTGATTGTGTGGCATGCATTTCTACCTCGGCAAGTTCTGACAAAATGTCAGGCACGTCAGCAAGGTCGGGCCAGTTAAATTGAATGTTTTGGCGAGTGGTAACGTGGCAATAACCTTTGTCATAATGTCTGGCAATATGGGCTAGACGACGCAGCTGCGCACTATTAATCATGCCGTAGGGTACGTTAATACGCAGCATTGGGGCTAGGCGCTGTACATAGAGTCCATTTTGAAGACGCAGCGGTAAAAATTCTTCTTCTTTTAATTCACCCGCTAAAAAGCGCTCGGTTTGCCCACGAAATTGAGCGACACGTTCTTGGAGTATTTGATGGTCATACTGGTCATATTTATACATAAAAGTTTCAAAGTGAGAGTTAAAAAAGTGATAAATAAAATGCTTTTTAATGTTAGCGAGTATACTTAAAATTATAAAAAGTAGGCTTGTTTATTGTGCTTTGCTAAGACCGTTTTGCTTCAAGCATATTGCTGAAATGAATAAGAGGCCAAAGAACTTGAGTTATGGGGGCGGATTTGTTCAAATAGTTTTGAACGTTTAGATGTTAGGCGCGATATAAAAATTAAACTAAATGAAAGTAAATTGAAGGTTTTGGGTATGAATGATGAAATTGAAGTTCAAAATGATGGTGATAGCGCAGCTGATGCAATTGCTGCAGTTATGCTTACCGCTGTATTTGTGGCGACTTGTATATTTTGGATAAGTTCTCAATATATACTTTCACCTAGTACTTTCACCTAGTACTCTCAACTAATGCTGCTAAAGTAAGTGCTACTTTTTAGCCTCGGTTAGTGCGCATTTTTTAGGTGATGGATAACAATTTAATCACTCTTTTATGGTAAAAAAATAATAAAAATGAAGTCTGACTTTAAGCTGCACAATAGTTATGCATTTTGGATATATCGCCTAAATAATGTATTGCAAGATGCCTTTAATCAACAGTTAAAAGACCACGACATTACTTGGCCACAATGGATGGTGTTAAATGTCTTGGATGAAGGTATTGCCAATACACCAGCTGTTATCGCCGATCATCTCGGTGCAGATCGCTCTGGAATTACCCGCTTGCTAGACCGTCTTGAGACTAAAGAATTTGTCATAAGAGAGCATGATAAGTTAGATAGACGCTCTATTAATTTACAGATGACATTTAAGGGTAGCGAGGTGATGGCTGAGATTAATAATAAAGCGCACCAACATCAACAGCATTTTTTATCTGAGCTGCATTTGTCTGAGCGACGTGGCTTCAAAAAGGAGCTGCAAAAAATGCTGAAAGTCAGTGGTATCGATACAGCGTCACTATGGCAGCGCATAGATTAGCGATCAACTATAAGTGACAATGTCAACCATAAGCACATCTTGCGCGCCTTCGCGTAGTATTAACAATACTCGAATATTTTTTGTGACCTAAGCTATACCCAGGTTTCTATAGTTACTTTACTCATAAAAGACTGTTTCTATAAACCATTACTTTTTAGTACGGCTTGCACAATAGTAAACACAACCGCAATAAAGAGTATTGTAAAAATAATTCCCGCCGCAATATAAGAGTAAATGTTGCCGTGCTTAAAATCTGTTTCGAGGTTTTTCCTGGTTTGAACACCAAATGCAGCGGCCATTGTGCTTAACACAATTTTCCAAAAACTGGGTTCTTTTGATGGTGAAGACATACACCTTATCCTTTTAAATGAGCTCTTTGATTACGGGTTAACCATGGGAGCGTATATTACCCTATTTTTTATGGGGTAGAGCAAATAGATGAATCATGACACTATTCACACTAATTTATAGATATTGCTAATAACTGCTTGGTAATAAGCGTATTATATTAAGAGACTATTTAAGAGGCCAAGAAACGATGATTGTAAACATTACGGAGTCTGCGCAAGGCTATTTAAAAGAACTATTGGATAAGCAAGACGCTCCCGATGGTATTGGCATCAGGATGTTTGTATCTAATCCCGGTACGCCACAAGCAGAAACTTGTATTGCTTATTGCCGCACTGGTGAAGAGATAGACGGCGATGAAATTGTTGAATACGATGCCTTTAAAGCGTATTTTGAAGGACGTAGTTTAGCCTTTTTAGAGGATGCAAAAGTAGATTATGCCACGGATAAAATGGGTGGTCAGTTAACCATCCGTGCGCCTAATTCTAAAATGCCACAAGTGAATGACGATAGCCCACTTGAGGATAGAGTTAATTATGTTTTGTACAACGAGATTAACCCGGGCCTAGCCTCACACGGTGGTGTGGTTGAGTTAACCGAAATTACTGACGATAGCTTTTTAGTGCTTAAATTTGGTGGTGGTTGCCAAGGCTGTAGTGCCGTTGACATGACTTTAAAGCAAGGCGTCGAAAAAACCTTAATGGAGAAACTTCCCGATGTTAAAGGTGTACGTGACGTAACGGATCATACTGATACGAGTAATGCCTACTATAGCTAACAATATGAAATGACAGCTATAAATGGATATAAAAAGGCGCCTTACTGTTTTAGTAGGCGCCTTTTATATGTGTTTGCACTTTGCCGAGCTTAGTAAGGGTCTGTTCTAGGCAAGCGCTTTTAACACGTTTTTCATTCCCCGAGTAAGCTCGCTTAGCTCATCGGGCGAGATAATAAACGGTGGCATAATATAGACCAGTTTACCAAAGGGGCGTATCCACACGCCTTGTTCAACAAATTGTGGCGTAATAGTCGCCAGATCTACAGGTTCTTTCAATTCGACAACGCCAATAGCGCCAAGGACTCGCACATTTGCTACATGAGGCCACTCTTGGCACTCGGCTAGCTCTTGCGTTAATTGCTGCGCTATTGTTTGTATCCATTGCTGCCAAGGTGAATCAAGAAGCAAGTCGATACTCGCACAAGAGACGGCACAGGCAAGGGGGTTGGCCATAAATGTTGGGCCGTGCATAAGCGCTTTGGCTTCGCCATTACAAATTGTTTGAGCAACTTTTGAGGTACATAGTGTAGCGGCTAATGTCATATAGCCACCGGTTAAGGCTTTGCCCAAACACATAATATCTGGGCAAATATCGGCATGATTAGAGCCAAATAATTTACCTGTTCGCCCAAAGTTAGTGGCAATTTCATCGACGATTAATAAGACATTAAATTCGTCACATAATTGCCTTAGAGCGGCTAGATAGTGAGGCGAATAAAAGCGCATACCACCGGCAGCTTGTACAATGGGTTCAATAATGATGGCGGCAAGCTCGTCGTGATGCTCAACTAACTGTTGCCTAATATTATCGCAATAGTGCTCGTCCCATGGGTCATCAAAACCGCATTGGGGTGCTGTAGCGAAGTGTTGCTGTGTTAACGAGTCTGAAAATAAATGGTGCATGCCGGTCACTGGATCACAAACAGACATAGCGCCAAAGGTATCGCCATGATAACCGCGAGAGTGACTCAAAATACGCTTTTTATGACTTAAGCCCTGTGCCTGCCAAAACTGTATCGCCATTTTGAGTGCAACTTCGACGGCGACCGAGCCTGAATCCGAATAGAAAACATGTTGCAGTGGAGCCGGTGTTAGCCTAATGAGTTTTTCGGTTAAGTTGATTGCAGGCTCATGAGTAAGCCCGCCAAACATAACATGTGCCATTTTTTGAGTTTGATCAATAATGGCCTGATTTAGAGTAGGGTGGTTGTAGCCATGGAGCATACACCACCAAGAGGACATGCCATCGATGACTTGTCGTCCATCCTCTAAATTCAAATACACGCCTTTTGCCGATGTGACGCCATAGACGGGGCTAGGATTTGTCGTCGAGCTATAGGGGTGCCATATATGTTGTTGGTCGATAGTTAAGTTCATTGTTTGTTCTGGTTACTTTTTGTGGTTGCAAACGTGGATAAGACCATCCAAATTATGACTAAAGGGCTGGTTTTTTTAATGGAGTTAAGCGTTGCAGAGTATATCAGATGCTAAGAATGGCCAGAAGTTATCTTGGGCGGTCTCCAAGACTAATTAAGATTCTTTAATAATAAATCTATTGGTGTTGACGTTGCGCTATATCTGGCAAGGTAATATCGCTATAATCCTTTTTTTTCGATATAAGTTTTTTAAAGTCAGTTTTTAAGCTAAATACTCAGGGCAGATTCACCCAATGACCTCAACAACAGACACCGCAACGCAAGCGACGGATGCTGCTCAAGTACAGACGCCTAATGAAGTGGTGAATAACGATAAAAGCGCCGGCCAAGACGGGCTTAGTATTGGGACGACGCCTCGCCTAGAGCAAGATGAAATGCCCTTTGCCTTTGTGAATGGGCAAGCCTATACCAATTTACCCAAAGATCTTTATATTCCGCCCGATGCACTCGAAATCATTTTAGAGGCTTTTGAGGGACCATTAGATCTTTTGTTATATCTTATTCGCCGTCAAAATATTGATATCCTAGAGATTAATGTATCGGCAATTACGCATCAGTATGTCGCCTACGTTGAATTGTTAGACACCATGCATTTTGAGTTGGCGGCTGAATATTTAGTGATGGCGGCGATGTTGGCAGAAATTAAATCGCGTATGTTACTACCGCGTAATCAAGAGGAAGACGAAGAGGATGATGATCCGCGTGCAACCTTAATTCGACGCTTGCAAGAATATGAACGCTTTAAGCAAGCTGCATCAGATGTTGATCAATTGCCTCGATTGAATCGAGATGTTTTTGTAGCCTCTGCTCAAGAGCCCGATCGCAATTTAACACGACCAGATCCAGAGGTTGACTTCAAAGAATTATTGCTCGCATTATCAGAGGTGCTAAGGCGGGCTGATATGTTTGAAAGTCATCAAATTGAGCGTGAAGTAATGTCGACTCGACAACGCATGTCAGAAGTATTGGAGACCTTAAGTCTGAAAAAAACGTTTGTTCCTTTTGTGAGTTTATTTACAGTTGCCGAGGGTCGTATGGGGGTGATCGTGACCTTCATGGCGGTAATGGAGCTGATTAAAGAATCGCTGGTTGATATTGTACAAAATGAAGACTTTGGAGCAATTCATGTTAAGGCCAAAAGTGAATAGTTAGTTTTTATTGCAAAGAGTCATTAAAGAGTTTATTTTTTGTTAAGCAGTTTATAACTTAATAAAATAGCTTAACAAAAACAGTCTACGGAATTTTTATGCAAGAACCTACCGAATCATCTATTGCAGAAGACGCTATTGAAGAAGTTGTTGTCGAATCACCTGTGATTGAAACCCCCATAATTGAAGTGCCTGTTATGCAAGCACAGCAGCTACAAAAAATTATTGAGAGTGCATTGATGGCTTATAGTCAGCCGTTAACAATTGATAAACTACAAACATTATTTACGGGCGATCATCTTTTAGAATCGGGCGTTGCGTCAGTGATTCCTGAAAAGAGTGAAATTCTAGAAGCGCTTGCGGCTATTTCTGAGAGTTGTCATGACCGTGGCTTTGAATTAAAAAAAGTCAGTAGTGGCTGGCGTTTTCAAGTGCGTAGCGAGATGGCGCCTTGGATTAACAAACTATGGGAAGAAAAACCACAGCGTTATTCTCGTGCCTTACTAGAGACCTTATCCATTATTGCCTACAGACAACCGATTACGCGTGGTGATATTGAAGAAATACGTGGTGTTGCGGTAAGCTCACATATTATTAAAACACTGAGTGAGCGTGAATGGGTAAAAGTGATAGGACATCGCGATGTGCCTGGCCGCCCCGCTTTATTTGCCACGACAAAACAATTTTTAGATTATTTTAATTTAGAAAATCTCGAAGATTTACCGTCTTTACGTGAATTAGCCGATATAGATTCATTAACGCCAGAGTTGGATTTACAGCCCAGTAAATCACCCGAGCAAGATGTAGAGGCGAATAATAATGACTCGGACAATTTAGAGCTCGATCTAGAATCAGCAGACAAATTGGAAGTTTCAGCAGAAGCAAATGAAAACGAAAGCATAGTAGAAGAAAATAAACACATAAATGATGAGACGGTAAGTACTGATGATAATATCGAAACTGTACGCTCATAAAATTACTAGCCGGGAGGCTCTAGGATCACAATGAAAAAACCAAATCGCGGAAAAAATAAACCAACACGCCGAGAAGAAGAACCTCAAGAAACTATTGATTACTCGTCGGTTAAAAATGAAAAGCTGCAAAAAGTATTGGCACGTGCTGGTATTGGTTCTCGTCGTGAAATGGAACGTGTTATTGCGCAAGGGCGAGTACTCGTTAACGGTTTGCGTGCAACACTAGGTGACAGGGTTGAGTTTAGTGATCGTATCGAGGTTGATAAAAAACGGATTAAATTAACCCCTAATGAAGAAAAAAATGTCAAAGTGCTATTGTATAACAAGCCCGAAGGTGAAATTTGTACGCGCTCTGACCCCGAGGGACGTCCAACAGTTTTTGACCATTTGCCACAATTAAATGGTGAGCGCTGGATAGCCGTAGGTCGGCTAGATTTTAATACAAGTGGCTTATTATTATTTACCACAGATGGTGAATTAGCGAATAGCTTGATGCATCCTTCGTCTAAGATTGACCGTGAATATTTAGTGCGGATTCAAGGCAAAGTCGACGATGATATGAAAGCGCGTTTGGTAGAAGGTATTGCCTTAGAAGACGGTACAGCTCGCTTCACCGATATTGTTGATGGTGCAGGCTCCGGTCAAAATCATTGGTTCTATTGTGTTGTTATGGAAGGGCGTAATCGCGAAGTGCGTCGCCTGTGGGAGTCGCAAGGTGTTAAAGTAAGTCGCCTTAAACGTGTACGCTTTGGCAATATTTTTATTCCATCGCATGTTCGTGTAGGGCAGTGGACTGACCTTAATGTTAAAGAAATTAAAGATTTATGTGTAACCGCAAAAGTAGAAATGACAGGTAATACACAGCCATTAACTCCAGCTCAAAAAGACGCGCGAGAACGTCATCAGAGAAAATTACGAGCCGGTAAATCTCGGCGTAAATAGCTACTTTGCTAGCTCTGACTAGCACTAAGGCTCCGGCGAAAGTTATTAATAAAAGCTAGTTTTTACTAGCTTTTTTATTGGGCGTTCACTAAGTATAGTTTGTAGCTTTTCATTAGCGAGCAGGCATAATAGCTGTTCAAGATATGACTTATTACTATCATCCTAAAAACGGCAGTTGAACCACCAATAAGCAGTTGCATCACCAATAAAAAGAGGGTTTATCCATGTCAATGACACTAGCTTTTGATGTTTATGGAACACTCATTAATACTCACGGTGTGATTGATAAACTAGAGACAATGCTGAGTTCATCTGTCAATGCTAGCGAGTTTTCACAAACCTGGCGCGATAAGCAATTGGAGTATTCTTTTCGGCGCGGATTGATGCGAGTATATGCGCCTTTTTCTGTTTGTACTAAAGATGCGCTCAATTATACGGCGTCTTATTATGAAGTTTTGTTGTCAGACTCGGAAAAAGCGACCTTGCTAGCTTGTTACACACAGTTACCCGCATTTGATGATGTGGCAGCTACCTTGCTTAGCCTGAGCCAAAAAGGGTTTAAGTTGTTGGCTTTTTCAAATGGTACCGAGGATGCAGTTGAGGGACTACTTCAAAATGCAGGTATACGTGATTTATTTGTTGGTGTGGTGAGCGTAGATGATTTGCAAACCTTCAAGCCCAATCCTGATGCGTATCACTATTTTACTCAAAAAGCGGACTCGATTGCACAGCAGACATGGTTGGTTTCTAGCAACCCATTCGATGTAATTGGTGCGGTATCCGCAGGTCTTAAGGCAGCGTGGGTGCAGCGCTCAAAATCCATTATATATGACCCCTGGGGAGTTGAACCCACGGTGACTATCGATAGCTTAATAAACTTAGAGAGTGCGCTATTAACCTAAACTCATTCAAGCTTGATCTCGTTAGTGAAAGGAATTCATCCTAAACCTGTCTGAGCCATGACGCGTATTACTGAGTGACACTCGTTACTGAAATTTGGCCCTATAAACACCGAACATCCCAAGCCTGTCGCGATTTTCTGAACAGCGAATTATCGACACAAAACCCCCGTCCACTAGTGGGCCGCGTTTTTGTGTTTGCGCTTTTTTTAGCAGGTCGCGCTCCTCTTCCACGCGATTTAACTCGCCTTTAATCGAGCTATTTCGGCTAGGTCATCCGAGAGTTTAACCTGTTGGGAGCTACCGTATTGATCTGATCGCCATTGATAGAGCGTTTTGGTGCAAACGCCTGGGCGCTCAGCGACATCATTAACGAAATATCCCCTTCCAACAACCTGTTTGATGGGTTCAGTTTTAAACTCGGCTGTATAAGGCTTGC
>CAXMPB010000186.1:0-5416 GCA_964195035.1 Cellvibrionaceae bacterium
TCTGTTAAGAAACCTAGACGGCCTCGGTTGACACCAAGTACTGGCACATCGTGCGCGACCATTGCGCGTGCAGCACCTAACATGCTGCCATCGCCACCAATCACAATAGCAAGGTCACAGTTTTGGGCGATGAAATCCTTGTTACCTTTAACCGCATCGGGCATATCTAACAATTCAGCCAACATCTCTAACAAAATAATCTTAACGCCTAATTTGTCTAAGCACTTCACAAGCCGTTGCGCTGTTGCTTTTGTTTGGTCAGAAGGAACACGCCCGATAAGACCAACCGACTTGAATTGTGCTTTAGTCGATGCGGGTGCTACTTGTTTCGTCGATGGGGACATAAACTGCCAGCTAAATTAAAGTTGATGGATATGATAACATGATCGAATCTTTGACTACTTGATAAATTATACTTTTAACTATGCCCATGCTTACCGTATCTAGGGTGACACTGCCGCCTGCATTTCTTGCACTAAAATGTCGCCCATTGAGAGATCTTGCGTGGTCTCTTTTATACTCTAGCCTCTTCAACCCGATACCCAAATTACCTGCCGAGTGGTTTAATAGTGATTATATCGACAGTACTAATACACCCTATTTTTTATCATGGCTACAAAAAATCGATTCGAATCCTTTAGCCCTTAATAAACATTTGGCAGAGCAACGTTCGACCCGATTGGGTATTTATTTTGAACAGCTCTTAAGTTTTTACTTAAAATATTACGAAATAAATGGCGAGAGGCAATTTGATTTATTAGCAAAAAATCATCAGGTTAATGAAGATAAGCGCACCCTAGGGGAATTTGATTTTATTGTTTTTGACCGAAAAACTCAATGTATCAAACACATTGAGGTCGCTGTTAAATTTTACTTAGGCCACCAAGATTATAATCAGTTTACACTTAAGCCTATTGAAAAAAATCGACCTCTACATAATTGGCACAATTGGGTTGGCCCTAACTTTCGAGACACTCTCGCTATTAAAATGCGACACCTACAAGAACATCAACTCCAGTTAGGACGCACCCTTTCTGGGTCACAATCATTAATGGACTTAATGAAAACAAATGGCTATAAAAATAAGATTGAAGAAAATGTCACGTGCCGACTACACATATCGGGAAGATTTTTTACCCCATTATCGCTCGATATTGAGCCGCCTACTTATTGTGTACAAAATAAGATTGAAAACTTTTGGTTATATCGCTCTGAAACTAACAACAAATTAGAAAAAACAGAAAACAGCCGATACTGCCTACTACCAAAACAATACTGGCTAAGCGAGCTTACATTAGAGGATATAGAATACGGAGAACTACAATTATTGTCGAAAGAAGCGTTGCTAAAATTTTTAGCCGCCGAGACACAAGAAAACGAATGGCATTTTGCTATTATAGATAATAATAAAATAGACGCACAAAAAAACAATAAAAACCAAATATTATCAATTGAACTTGGACGCTTTTTTATTATTAACTAGAACTGTCTGCTAGCTTATGAATCTCATCAAATTCGCTGACTAATAAACTTTTTACGTTATCTTTGCTAATATTTGCAAGCCCACCTTCTAATAAGCTGACATGATAGCCTTTACTCGCCAATAAAAACGCTGCAGCACGGCTACGAGAGCCCGTATTACAATAAATCAAATAGTGTTTTTTCGCATCGAGTAAGCGAATTTTTAAACGTAACAAAACGAGGGGAATATGTACTGCATCTGCCACATGCTTATAGTCGAACTCTTCTTGAGAACGCACATCTAAAAACTCAAAATTTTGACCCTTCATTGAATCTAAAGTTTCAAAAGATACGTTTTCGACACAGGGCTCTACTAACAATCCGGCAAAGTCATCTTTATGCAAACACATTAACACACCATCGGTTAACATCGTAACTGTGGCGTTACGTGTACTATCGTCAATCAATGCATCTTCACCAAAACAGCGGTTACTGGTAATTTGAGCAACTGTCACTGCGGCTTCACCACTTTTTGCTGCGCGAGAAACGACCGATTGGCCTTCTTTAATAAAATAGCAGTAATCCCCATCATCACCTTGGGTAATAATCACATCACCGGCTTTCACTTCTTTGGGTATAATTTTAGAGAAAATAGACAAGACATTGAGTGGTGCAATTTTATAAAAAAGATTAGAGTTTAATATCGTAGTCATCCAATTAGAGTCCTCGTCGTAACTACGCTCGTAAGAGATATCGACCTCTAAATAATCTGCCACTTGACTCCATGTCAATAAATTATCTAAATTTTTACGGTTAAAGCGAATTAATTCGCAATCGGTAATGGCTCTGGCTTCAAACTCTTCGGTTTGAAACTGCACAATAGGTAGCCAATGAAAATCGGCAGTAATAATTCTTTGTTGGCCACTTTGATGGGTTAATAGAACTTCTCCTGACAGTAGATAAAAAAGGCAATCTTTATCCCCTTCGCCACTAAGAATAATATCGTCTTTACAAGCGGTAACTTCAGCTGCTTCATCTAGTGCTGCTAGTAGATGATGTTCCCGCATAGTTGCCAATGGCACTAAGCTTCGACATTGCTTTAATAAATGTCTTTTATCCATTAAATATTACCCACTTATCACGTCAAAATTAGTTGTTATTTAAACTCTTACTTTAGCCCTTACTGCAAATTTTAGTCTAGGCTAAAACCTCGTCGCCCCTGAATGCCACCACTATGGATCGCGACAACATTTATCGTCTTCGACGAACTCGAATCAGGATCTGACCAATAATCGTTAATTGCTAGCTCTTTAATCGCCCAAAGTAGTTTAGCCGTATAAACAGGTTCTAATTTAATGTTATTTAACGACTCTAACTCGCCCATAAAGGCGAGCAACTCTGGCGTCACTTTAGCATAACCGCCATGATGAAATTGATTGTATAAATGCCATTGTTCAGGCCTTTGAATACCGAGCAACGATAACCAATGTTCAATTTTAGAAGCAAGTGTATCTTCTCCCTTTAGTACACTAATACCTAAGCATTTGGCCTGTTTTGGAGATGATGCAACTAAACCTGCAAAAGTAGAGCCCGTACCCACTGCACAACAAAGCGTATATTCCTCATCACCACATATGTTAGACATTTGCGCCCCAACAGCCTCACCCATGGCTAGGCATCCTCTTACCCCTGCAAGATTCTCACCACCCTCGGGGATTAGATATAACTTATTATATTCTTTCTTTAGTATAGGCAAAATTTTACTAATATCTTTAGAACGATAGTCTTTTTTTCCTAAAAAATACAATTGCATACCAAAGCGCTGAGCATCCGCTAGGGTTGGGCTTAATGGTGCAGATTCGTAACCACGAACAATACCCACAGTTTGTATACCTAACTCCTGACCCATAGCCGCTAGCGCATAGAGATGATTTGAGTAATTGCCACCAAAAGAGACAATAGCATTGGCATTAAGAGCCACAGCGTGCTGTAGATTGTAATATAGCTTATAGAATTTATTGCCAGAATAGAGAGGTGAAATTTCATCGTCGCGATGAAGGTAGACGTTAACTGAAAAGGGCTCTAAGGCTGGCCAATGCAATCGCTGCAGTGCAACAGTGCGAGCCGTTTTAAGTAAAGGGGATGTAATTAAAGAGCTAATCCGGTGGGTCCATTTTTGTTTCTTGAAGCATCGTTAGAATCACCGCTTGAAATACTGACTGAAACACTTTTAAGAGGTGCTCTAAGCAGTCCACTACGGTGATCAAAACAACAGTTACTCTCACCCGGAATGAATTGACTGGGATCGTCTAGCTGAACGACCAGTTCATCACAAAACTGGCCATTTTTGAGTTGTTTTTGGCACGTTGGGCTGTAGTAATGATCTAACCATGCACGGTAAAGAGATTCACTCACACTGCACTTACTTGCTACAAAAGCCATATTGTTCGATAAGTACAAATCAATCTCGTCAGGCTCTATCGTTAGTTGCCCTATACCTGGGTGATAAATCACAAAGTTAATTCCGGCATCACCTAAATGATGAAAAACGATCTCTCTCGAGCTTTCGGCCAACGCTTTCATTTCTCTCTTTAACTTAACAATTTCTTGCTGCAACTGGTTTTCTTGCTCGCGACGGTATAGTAACTCGACATCTCTCGTTTGCAGCTCGGCTGCGTATTCTTTGGCTAGTCTATCAGATTCAAACTCTAATCGAGAGTCATAGTCTTCTTTTAACACATCCGACTGAGAACCCTCACTTTGCTGATACTTCTCAAGCTTTGCCTCAAAATAATCTCGCATACCTGAGATTTTATCCAACTGCCCTTTGGACTTATCTTCTAAATCTACACGCTGAGTTTTTTCATTTTTTAGTGCTTGCTCTAACTCATCAAATTTTTGCTGGCTATTATACATTTTTTCTTGATTATTAAGATTTAACTGTCGTATATCCTGTTGAGCTTTAGCCGATAATAGTTTTTGACGGAGACGCTGCTCTTTAATGATCAAAGCCGTACGACTACGCTCTTGATTTATCGCTTCAGACTGAACACCGCCAGAATTAGGATCAACATCAAAAAAAATGCCTAAACTATTGTTTTTAATAGACTTTTTAATCGTTTCAAAGTCATTTCTAGC
The DNA here is from genome assembly GCA_964195035.1 of Cellvibrionaceae bacterium. Lineage (GTDB taxonomy): Bacteria > Pseudomonadota > Gammaproteobacteria > Pseudomonadales > Cellvibrionaceae > CANLBN01. The sequence goes on from CAXMPB010000186.1 coordinate 4,600, forward strand.
CGCTTTCATCTCTGGATCCCAGAGATTCTCTTCTTGCCCTTTAACAGGACACTGACTAAAGCAGGCAAGATCAACAGGACCAGAACCCATATTGAGGCCCTCAGTAGCTTTATCGGCCAACTGTTGCAAAGCCATATTCCAAGTCTTTTCGACAAAGCCTTCGCAATCAAAATTAATACGAAAAAAGACGGCTCCAGTGACATGGTATTTAGCGTTGATACGAACGTAGACAGCGCAAATGGAACGATTGGCCATATCGTGAAGAGGAACATAGCTATCTAAAATTGCTTGAAATTCAAGATAGGTCATCTCTTTAACGATCTTATGATCTTCAAAAAAGAGAATGGCTTCGGCACTTGATAATTGTTCCATAACTAAATTTCTCAACGCCATAAGACAGAGGTTAATAAATAGTGTGTATAGTATGAACAATTAACGAATAGTACGCTGTGATCAGTTATGCATTTTTGAATAAAAAGTCGCAAAAGGATAAAAATTGAAACTAAGTGACCTTTTAGGTCACTTAGTTTATTCATTAAATATAACGCCTCACTCTTTTTACAGATTATTGTTGAGCAACTAAAAACAGGCCCAATTTGAACCTAAAATCCACTAAGACCTTTCTTTTTATATTGATTTAAGACTAACAGCCTACCAAAAATTTTCACCTGCTTAGAGTATTCAACATTCAGATCTGCCCTTAATATTTGCTCTTCTTTATAAGCTAGCTTTATAACAAGCTTATAAAATGGAATCACCATACTTATGATTAATATAGGAACATAATATCTACCTGTATATTGCATAAATAAGCTAA
>CAXMPB010000187.1:0-10543 GCA_964195035.1 Cellvibrionaceae bacterium
CTTTTTTTATGGGTTTTTTTTGTGATCAAAGGGCTCTCAGACACATTTAAGGCGATTTTTAAGGGGTTTAAAGTCAAAAGACACGATTAATGCTTTTTGGTTAACTGAATCTTAATCTCCCTTTATTTAAGCTGAGTGTTGATGAAAATAATGTGTTATGTCAGCAGGACGTTGACTTAAGGCGTCTTGTCACAGGGACGTGACATAAAGCCGACCGCATATTGTTAGCATAAGAGAGGGAACTCGCAGAGTTTAGATATGGGATGTGTTTCTTTGGTTCGTTTCTTTGCTCATACAAAGAAATGAACTCGCCCATAGGCGAAATTATTTAATCTACAAATACATCGTGTCTGGGGCCCACGGCCTACGCAAACCATTCTAAATGGCACCCCAAACACATTTAAGGCGATTCCTAAGAGAGCTTAAATCAAACGATACGATCACTAAACTTGGCGTGAAAATTGTATGGTTTATATTGGATAAAGCGGTGAACAATTTTCAAAATAGGTAAAAACAGAGCTTGAATAAATTTTAGGCAGTTTATGCTCATGTTTTATAATCTTCTGCCGATAACCGTTTAAGCCATAAATAGTATTATCGCTAGTGTGCCTGTTTGGATCTAAATGTCTTCAAAGGCTAAGGCTCAAACAAAGCATAACGAATTAACTAAAGCGTTAACCAAAAGTACAGAGAATCAGAGGGCGTTATGTCACAAAACATTGTCAATTTATTAGGTGCAGGCTCGGGTGTTGATACCCAGGCTTTGGTTGCATCATTAGTTGAAGTTGAACGCGCAGCGCCGCAACAGCGGATTGATACCCAACGTGAAACCGCAGAAACACGGATCTCAGACCTTGGTTTGCTCAACAGTGCATTATCGGCATTACAAGATGCCGCAACTGCCTTAGGTAGTGCCGATGTATTTAATACCAAAAGTGCACTAATTGGCGACAGTACAGCGTTTAGTGCGGTGTCACTTGATACCAACGCACCCGTTGGAGACTTTTCGTTTACCATCGAGCAGTTAGCGCAGGCCCAATCATTATCGACTCAAACGACATTCGAAAACACAACAGATACTGTGGGTACTGGCACACTGACCTTTAATTTTGGTAACTACGAAACTGTTATTCCTCCCGCAAACCCCACAACTTTTACCGAAGATACCGCAAAGCCGCCACAAGCCATTACCATTGATGACACCAACAATACCTTGGCGGGGCTGGCGCAAACCATTAACGATGCCGATTTTGGTGTGCAGGCAAGTTTGGTCAATGATGGCACCGGTCAGCGTTTGGTGTTTAGAGCCGAGTCGGGTGTTAATAACCAACTACAAATTTCTGTCTCGGATAGTGACGGGAATAATACCGATACCGAAGGTTTATCGCGATTTGCCTTTAACGCGGGTTCGCAGCAATTAGTCCAAAATCAAATTGGACAAGATGCCGAGTTTGCGGTCAATGGCCTGGCGGTATCGCGCTCTAGTAATACCATTGACGATGTTATTGCCGGCTTTGAATTTAATTTGTCGGGCTTAACTGACGTTGGTGAAGCTGTGAATGTCACCATCGAGCAAGACACCAACGCTGGTGTTACTCTTGTGCGTGATTTTGTTGAAATTTACAATACGTTTTTAGATGCCGTTGATCCCTTAATTGGCATTAATCCCGAGACTAACGAACGCGGTAGCCTGGCGGGCGATACCCTTGCGCGTAATTTACCAACACAGGTGCGCCAGTTATTAGTGGGCGATGTTGGTGGGTTAGATAGTACCTTTACGGCCTTGACTAATATTGGTGTGCGCACCGAGCGCGATGGCTCGCTATCGATTGATGAGACCGACTTTAGTAATGCTATCGAAAATAACTTTGAGGCATTTACTGAATTATTTATTCCTATTACGCAGTCGTCAACCGATCAAATAACGGTAAATACCTTTGGCGATAACACTCAAGCGGGTGCTTATGATGTAGTTATTACGCAACAACCCGCTCGTGGAAATTTACTCGGTGCTGCTCTAGGTGCTGGCATATTGGCAGATTTATCTGCACCGGTTGCCACCAGTGCAACACTAACGGGTACGGCACCGACTGCCTTGTTAAGTGATTTTGTAACAAGCTCTGGGAGTTTTGTTGGGGGTACATCGACACTCACACTACCACTAGATTTAACCGGGGGCTCTGCTGCTTTTGAATTTTCGATTAGTGTTGATGGCGCGACTGCAGTTAATATCAATTTGCCGGCCGCAAATTATACAGATAACGATCAAATAGTAGTGGCACTGCAAGCAGAAATCGATAGCAATAGTTTAGGGGTAGTCGTTAGTGTTGATGTCAGCGATCAATTTAGCTTTACCTCATCAACTACTGGTGCGGCATCGAGCGTTGCTTTAGCCGCCGTGGGTGCGAGTGCAAATCAGTTTGGTATTGATACGGGTACTGCAACACCCGGTACAGGCGGCGCTACTGATTATAATTTTACTATTGATGTTGATGGTACGACCTCGGGCGCTATTAGCTTAACGCCAGGCAGTTATGAAAATTTTGAAGCGTTAGCTGTTGAGCTACAAACTCAGATTAATGCCGATACTAATTTAACGGGTACTGTTGGCGTAAGTTATAACGGCACGCAGTTTGTTGTTACCTCTGATGCCACGGGCACTAGCTCACTTATCGGTAACATTAGCGCGAGTGTTGGTTCTAAAGCCGCTGATTTAGGCTTAACGGCCGGTACAGTCGTGCAGGGTGCTGCAACGGGTGGCAATACCTCGGAGTATGATTTTTCTATTACGCTGGATGGCACTGAATCTGGCGTGATCAGCATAGACACCGATAGTTATGCCGACTTTGACGAACTTGCTGCAGAAATTGAATCACAAATTAATGCCGATACTGCGCTTGCGGCGTCGGGTGCGACGGTCAATGTGAGCTACGATTCAGACGCTAATCGATTTAGTATCGAGTCGAGCCGCTTTGGTACTGTATCGAGCGTAGCGGTTACCAATATTGGCATTAATGCGAATAAGCTTGGTTTAGAAGCTGGTATCCCGGAGTCAGGTAAAAATGTTGAGGGCACCATTGACGGCGTCGCAGCTTTTGGCTCGGGTAATGTGTTGCTAGCAGCCCTAGGTCAAGCGGGCGAGAGCCTTACTTTACTGATTGGTGAAAATGCGACCAGCGGCACGGTTAACTTTTCTCGTGGTCTTGGTGGTTCGCTAGAGGCGCTTATTACGCAGTTTTTAGGGAGTAATGGCGCTATTTTATTGCGAGAAACATCGCTCAATAACAACATAGCAGAGCTAGATGAAGATCAGGTGAGTCTCGATAGCCGCATCGAGGCCTACCAAGTGCGACAAACGTCTAAGTTTATTGCCTCGGAGGCAATTGTGCGTAGCTTGCAACGCAGTGGTGATTTTTTAGCGACAACACTTGATAACCTTCTTAATGCTGGCCGTGATTAAGCACCTACCTTTGTTATAAAGGTTATTGTAAAGCGCTTAAAAAAATAATGTAAAAAGTCCTAAAGCCAAGCCCACTCATGCCGATAACCTTAATAAGAGATTGCTAAGCAAGATTAATTCTTAGTTAGTAACCCGTTAAATATCGATATGAATTGGAGAAGTAATTGTGAACGCTCAAGCTGCCTTAAGACAATACGGTGAAGTAAAAGTAAAAGCAGCCGTTGCAAGTGCTTCATCACATGATTTAATTAAAATGCTTTACGACGGTCTTTTAGAGCGCATTGCGCAAATGAAAGGTGCTGTTGAGCAAAAAAATATCGAATTAAAAAATAAAAAAGTCAATCAAGCTATTGCTATTGTTTCTGGTTTGCGTGAATCACTTGACCACGATAGTGGTGTAGAGCTTTCTTACCGCCTCGATGATATCTATGATTATGTTCAGCGCCGTTTATGGCAGGCACATGTCAAAGATGACGCAGATATACTTGATGAATGTACGGCGCTTGTAAAAGAGATTAGCGGCGCATGGACAGAGATTGGCTCTCAAGTTCAATAGCTTCGCAAGCTTACAATTTTAATAGTAGTTGCTTGCGTTTATTACTGCATGAATTAAAAATTATCCCCGCATTGACTGAATTTATTTTTTAAGTCAGTCGCTTCAACGACAAACCTACATCTTTAAACTCACAAGCTATAGACAACTAATTATAATTAACTAACGATAGTGTCTGTGACTCCCTTCTAAATAACTATTTACTTTTGCGCAGTATCCAACCAATAATTGGCACGCTCTATGCAATATCTTTTATGAATATTAATTGTGGCGGTTTTTTGCCGCATTATCTTGTAGAGGATACATTATGAGTCTGTCAGCAAAGTCTATAAATATAAAAGCAGAGCCAGTTGATGAGATTACTCCTTATCAAGTTATTACCATGTTGTTGGATGGCGCCTTAGAGCGGGTTGATCAGGCAATTATAAGCCTTGATGAGGGTGATCTTGATGAAGCCAATGCCTTAGTGGCTAAAACGATTGCTATTGTTGGTGGCTTACGCGAAAGCTTAAACACTGCTCAGGGTGGTGAGCTTGCAAATAATTTAGATCTGCTTTATGAATATATTGTTGGGCAACTTCAAGTCATTGATGACTACGATGAGCCAGTGATTATATTAGATGAAGTTAGAAAGTTATTAACTGAAGTGCATCTTGGCTGGGTCGAAATCGAATCTCAAGTTTAGATTTAGGTTTTATACGAGGATGATTTTTATTTTTGTGTCGATACACTTTATTTAATCGATATTAATACCTAAAGATTTTATCAGATAAGCCGACAGCTTTAGTGAGCATAATTCACTGAGGTTATCATGGCTATTATCCCTGCATCACAATTATCATTAATGAGAAAACGTCGCGAGCTTAAAAAGTCTGTCGATGGCTGTGAATGGGATAAACTTTTAAAGTTAGAGGCTGATTTGTGTTTAGAAATTAATAACGCAGTTTCTGACCCTGCGCGATCATCGAAAGCTTTAATGGCAGAGCTCGGTGGTGTTGTTAAATTGTATCGCGAGATGTCAGATATTTGTGTTAGACGCCAATACCATCACCCTATGTAATTTTTTTATTTGATTTCTCTAGTAAGTATAAGTTTTGGCTCTATTTCGATAGGGCCATTTTTTTATGTATTGAGAACAAACATTCCGCTTTGACTGTTTTTCAACCAAGATATTCATAATTTGACCAAATTAGCTGTTATTTAACCAATTTTACGATTAATTTCATTAATCGTAAAATAATGCTGCCATTTATTTGACTTAAGAAGATTTATTGACTACTTTTTTAGTCTCGGTTAATGAATTGACGCGAGTATTGGCTAGAGACTATTCACTAAGCAGCGAGTAGTACCAATAAAATTTATCCTTAGTGGGAATGATGTATGAGTGATATAAGGATTTTGGTAGTTGATGAAGACGACAAACGTCGACATGAATTAAGTATTATTTTGGGTTTTTTGGGCGAGCTAGCGATTATCGCAAGCCCCGATGATTGGGAAGAGCAGGTCAGAGATTTTAATGTTGATGAGTTTACGGGTATATTTTTAAGTAATACTGGGTGTGTTGCATCGCTAAATGACTGTTTGTCAAAGCTATTGGCTTGGAATAAATGCGCTGCAATTGTTTTATTGGATGAATTAATTGACGACTTTACGGCTAAATCAAAAGCCGATGCTAATTTACGCAAACATATTATTGCCACGCTTGCCACGCCACCGAGCTATAACCAACTACTAGCAACGCTTCATCGCTGCCAATGTTTTCATCAAGCGCAAATTAGTGCGCAGCGCCAACCCACCAGACGCGCGCCACATTTATTTAGAAGCCTTGTTGGTACTAGCCGTAAGGTTAGCAACGTGCGCAATATGATGTCGCAAGTTGCCGACAAAGACGTCACCGTATTAGTGACTGGCGAGTCGGGCACGGGTAAAGAGGTTGTGGCAAGAAACTTACATTATCACTCCTCTCGCCGCGACAAACCCTTTGTGCCCGTTAATTGTGGTGCTATTCCTGCCGAATTATTAGAAAGCGAGTTGTTTGGTCATGAAAAAGGCGCCTTTACGGGCGCTATTAGCACCCGTGCAGGTCGTTTTGAAATGGCCGAAGGCGGTACACTATTTTTAGATGAAATCGGTGATATGCCGCTTAATATGCAGGTTAAAATTTTACGTGTTTTGCAAGAAAGGTGTTATGAGCGTGTGGGTGGTAATAAAACACAAGTCACCAATGTTCGTATCATCGCCGCAACTCATCGCAACTTAGAAAGCATGATCGACGAAGAGACTTTTCGAGAGGATTTATTTTATCGACTCAATGTCTTCCCAATTGAAATGCCATCACTTGATGAGCGTCGTGAAGATATCCCGTTATTGTTAACAGAAATTATTGCACGACTAGAAAACGAAAAGCGCGGTTCGGTGCGCTTTAACTCTGCGGCTATCATGTCGCTGTGCCAGCATCGATGGTCGGGCAATGTGCGAGAACTTGCAAACCTAGTAGAGCGCATGTCGATTTTGCATCCTTATGGCGTTATTGGCGCCAATGATTTACCGCCTAAGTTTTGTCATGTTGATGTGAGTGATGAAGTTTTTGATTTGCCCGAGAACAACGAGCAAGAGGCTGGTGCTGCAGTGGTAAATTTAAATGCAAAGCCATTATTGCCAGAAAACGGAATCGATCTTAAAGAGTATTTAACCGGTCTTGAGCAAAGTTTAATTCAACAGGCCCTTGACGATAGTGGTGGTGTAGTTGCACGTGCCGCCGAGCGTTTATCGATTAGACGTACAACACTGGTTGAAAAAATGCGTAAATATGAAATGCAAAGAGCGTAGGCGCTATTGCAGGGAAATTAATAAAAAAGCTGTTTATCTGGGTTGTTTTAAGAGCGGTTAAGTAAAACCACAGACAAAGCTATAAACAATTTTTAGGTCGCGGTAGGCCAGCAATTTTACTCAGTAATTTTGCAGGGCTACCTGGAAACAATTTCATTAAATAAATACTATTGCCTTTTTCTTTTCCTAACCTAATGGCTGTAAATTTTACTAAAGGTCTCATGGCAGGCGAGATCTCAAAGCTGGTATGAAATTCTCTAATGAGCGTGATCATCTCCCAGTGTTTGTCGGTGAGCATAATGTTTTCTTGCTGAGCAATTTTACTCGCCACATTTTCAGACCAATCACTTAGCTCTTTTAAGTAGCCTTCTTTATCGGTGGCAATGGGGGTGCTATTTATTGTTAAGAGCATATTAATACCAACTTTGCACAAGATCATATTGCGTTGTTAATTCTACAAATTGATTCACATCAATTAATTTAATATGCATTAATCGATCTTGCTCTAATAAGCCTCGCGCTTGTAAATCGGCCTTGATCACGTAGCAAGTTTTGTGAGTCAATTGTGCTGCAAGCGACTGACTGCTTAGTGCTGCATAGACACCATCTTCTAATAATAAAATAGCGTCGTCAGCGTCAATATATGCCAGGCATTGTGCTAGCGTATTGCTGGTGAACGGTGACTGATTAACAGTATGTAAAATACGACGGCTCATAAAGGCTTTATTTATTAAGATGCATTGTTTGTAAAATTAAAGTGCATTGGTTATCTTTTTAGTCCTATGACTAAAAAGATAACAGTGTGTCTTGTTCGTGAAGTATTTTTTTAATCTTTGCGGGTTCAACGAGATGAACATCGACACATAAAGAATCGGCAGATATAGCTCGTTGAGCTAAAGATTGGGTGCAAACAAAAATACGTTCGAGACCATAAAGTTCAAAGGCCGCTATTTGCTTCGAAAATGTCTTTTGATAAATGGCAGAAGCCTCTTGGTGCTTTAATAATTGAAAAACACCATCACCTAAAAAAACCAGGGTGATTTCTTGACCAAATAAACTCATGGCAAGTGTGGCATCTAATGCCTCTTGGGCAAAATTATTTCCATAGGGTGCATGGCGTAGGGTGATACCTATTTTTTTGGTGGCTTTATTGGCGTTAGGCATATTATCCCCCGCAGCCGCCAAAGGTAATTAGGCGCTCAGAGCAGACAGTGGCATCGGCTAGCTGCCCAAGTCCCGACAGCTCGATATTGTCACTTAAGTTATACTGTTCTTTATCGTATCGCGTAGCTTCTGTTTTATCGATAATACCGCGCCTTAAGCCGGCCGCAATACACACGACCACATCAACGCTATGTTCTTCTTGTAGCGTGCACCAAGCTTTCGATATATCAAATTCATCTTGTCCTACACATTGAATCGCAGATCCATGATAGGCGCCATCGTGATAAAAAAACACGCGATATAAGCTGTGCTTTTGTGCGAGGAGGGCGCGCGCAAACTGATAAGCACTTAGGCTCGCTTGCGATGAGGGCGGAGAATGAATTAATAGCGAGAAAATCATGCAGTGATTATATAAGGAATCTTGTATTAAGTCTGGGTTGAATGTTATCAAATTAAAAAACAAGCGAGAACGTGATAAAGCTTTCTTAATGGTCGCCCACAAAAAAGCCCCAATTAAGGGGCCTTTAACATAACTGTAAGCAAGGTAGTAATTAATCGTTGTTCATAACGCCTAAAATATGAAGCAAGCTTACAAATAGGTTGTAAATATTTAGATACAAAGAGGTGGTTGCCATGATGTAGTTAGTCTCGCCACCATTCACGATACGGCTTGTATCATAAAGAATAAAGCCAGACATCAATAACACGATAAGCATACTTAAGCCTAGGTGAAATAGTGATACGTCTACACCAAACATGCTTGCAACCAACATGCCGACCATGCCCACAACAGCAACGATTATACCAATCATTAAAAACCCGCCCATAAAGCTGAAGTCTTTACGCGTTGTTAAGACATAAGCAGATAGCGAGAAAAATACTAATGCAGTACCGCCCAGTGCTTGTGTAATTATCGTACCGCCATTAGCCATGGCTAGGTAGTGGTTAAGCATAGGCCCTAGAGAGGCGCCTAATAAACCCGTGAAGGCAAATACAACGACGATGCCCATGCCAGAATTAGCTGTGCGGGGTAGTACGAACCAAACCAGTAGTAATGCCGCGATACTAAAAACCAAAGACAAACCATGTGGCATGGCAACAGCCATTGAAATGCCCGCTGTCAGGGCACTAAAAAGCAGTGTCATTGATAATAATGCGTAGGTGTTTCGTAAGACCTTGCTAGTGTCAAGTTGCTGTGCACCAGCATTTTGATGAGTATAAGTATCTTGTTGCATTGTAAGACTCCGAATGACTGTGGTTAAAGCTATTAATTAATGCTGTTAGTAGTTAATACGTATAGTATTGTTAATAGGGGCATTTGCCCGAAACACAAGGCTATCATACAAAAAACCACCATAAAATCAACCATGTATAAGCTAAGGGTACTTTGCTTATGTGTACTATAGTACTAGGCATTGAGCCGATCTCTGTAGCGAGTATTTACAGGCCTTTTGCAGCATATAAGTCAGGCCTTGCGGCCATAAAATTTATCGTCGCTACTAACACATTCGTATTTTATAGCCTTTAAGATTGCTCGTCAGATAAGAACCTAAGCCGGTGGTCTAAATAACTTATAGTTTGGCTCATATCGTATTTTTATTGAAGCTTGACTGTGACCGTTTATAAATCACTATTTCAAAAGCTAAAGCCCGAGTTTGCTGATTTAAGCTAGCCAATAATAGCCCTTTAATTTTAATGATTGAGCTTTACGTTATGTCGGGCTTAGAGAAAACAGTTTTGAATCAGAGCGGAAGCAGATATTAGGAGCCCTGTTGGTTAAATAGTTGGCGGCTTAATAAATTGTAGGTTTTTAAAGAGTCGCTAGTTAAAAAAGATATCGCAGGCTATTTAAGCGTTATGCAGAAGTTATTAAAATTGAGGCAAAAAAAATGGATATAAATCAAACTTTTTATTTGCATAATAAAGTTGATTTATATCCATGTTTTTAATATGGCGGTGGGCGTAGGATTCGAACCTACGGAGCTTTAACACTCAACGGTTTTCAAGACCGCCGCTTTCGGCCACTCAGCCAGCCCACCAAAGAGGGGGCGATTATACAGAGGTTTTTGATGGTATCAACCACTAAAAACCGACTTTTTGTAATAATTGCCCAATTGTTAATACGTGTTATTAAAAAGTCGTTAATAACGGTTTAATACTTGTCGCTATTAGCTCGCTTTAGCTGTATTTCTTGGGTCATTTGACGCGCGTTCTAGTGCTTTTGGTGAATGCGTAATATTTGCTGCTTGTCGAGTATCTAAAGCTAGGCCAGCAAAACTATTTAACGCCGTTGTTGTAATTGTAATATCGGTGATCGGCTTAGGTGTCAATCGTGGATCATTACTCGCTCTTGTATACGGTTGCTTAATCGCTTCTACATTTGCTTTAGTTAGGACAGCTGTAATGGCCTCAATTTCGGCCTCGGGCGCAGCGCTGATTAAGGGCTCAGTTACTGCGCTAGCTTCTTTCTCGGCTGTGACTGTAGGTTCAGGAGCATCGACAATTACTTGCTCGGCAACGGCTGTAGGTTCAGGCTT
>CAXMPB010000188.1:0-6180 GCA_964195035.1 Cellvibrionaceae bacterium
CCTTGATTCTATGGCCACTGATGACAATCCCTTTAATAACGCATCCCACCTATAGTTATAATTTCCCTGGCAAGCATCGCTTTCCTATGGAGAAGTTTGCGCTACTGGCCGAATACTGCCATCAAAAAAACTTTATCCGAAGTAACAACTTATTTCGACCCGGTAAAGCACGGCGAGAGCTATTAGAAGTCGCACATTGCACCGATTATTTATATCGCTTTATGAACAACCAGCAAAGCCTGTCCGAACAGCGACGGATGGGGCTGCCTTGGAGTAAAGAGCTGCTAACACGTAGTTTAATTTCACCTAATGGTACGTTTCTAACCGCGCAATTAGCTCTGCAAAATGGCATTGCCTGTCATCTTGCTGGTGGCACTCATCATGCGCATTTTGATTTTGCCTCTGGCTTTTGTATTTTGAACGATTTAGCGATTACCGCTAAAGCTTTACTCGCACAGAAAAAGATTAATAAGGTGGTTATTTTTGATTGTGATGTTCACCAAGGCGACGGCACTGCCACCATACTCGCGGATGAAGCCCGTGCATTTACCTGCTCTATTCACTGTAAAAAGAACTTTCCTACTCGCAAGGCAAAGAGTGACTTAGATATAGAGCTGGCGATTGGTATTACTGAAAAACAATACCTATCTATAGTTTCCGATACCTTAACGGATATAATTAATCAGCAAAAACCAGACCTGATACTCTACGATGCTGGTGTCGATATATTTGCCGGAGATCCATTAGGATTATTGTCTATTTCAGCGGAAGGAATTAGCAGACGAGAAGAGATAGTTCTTGAGATTTGTAAAGATAAAAACATTCCCGTTGCAACAGTTATTGGCGGTGGTTACGATGATAATCGAGACGCACTCGCCGAAAGGCACGGTAAAATTATTGAAGCAGCCTATAAAATTTACGATACATCAATAAAATCTATTAAGCGTTAAACTCTTCAAATGCTTTTCTATACTCATTAATTACACTGGTTTCAGCTTTAAATTTTTCATTGATAATTTTTCTCACCGCCGGAATTTTATCTAATGCAGGTATATTCTTTGATTCGCCATCCATAACACGTAACAATACATTAGTGACTACCATTAGATCGCTATAATCTGGCTCTTGAGTGTTTTTTTGAGAATCACCTTGCTTACTGGAATCGTACATCCAATCGCCTGCATTGGACAAAACATCAACAACCACCTTAGGTAGGTTCCATTTAGAAACCATCAATTTACTATTTGCTGAGGAGTCTTTTTCAGAAATGTCTTTAGTTTTACTATGCTCGTTAATATCCTCTTTATTTTTAGCCACATACTGTAAAATTAACAAATCACCAATACGAAAAAATAAACCACATAGAAAAGCAATATCGGCATCGAAGCCTGAACGCTTAGCAACTGTTTGCGCCATAACGGCACGCTCAACAGAGTTATCCCAAGCCTGCCTAAAAACTTCATCTAGGGCTTTATTGGGTGATTTAAACAATTCTTTTGTTGCAAAGTAAAACACGAGTTTTTGCGTTAACTCTTTACCTAGACGACAAACAGCATCACTAACAGTTTTTATTTCTGCTGCACCACGATATAAAGGGCTATTAGCAGCCTCTACAAGCTTAATGCTCATTGAACCATCACGCTTTATTATATTGGCAATATCTTCAAGGCTAGCATCAGCTTGACTACAAATATTTTTAACCTTCATCGCAACCTCTGGTAGAGAAGCTAATGATAATTTTCCATCAGCAATTTCTTTTTCGATGCGTTGCATTAGTGTTTTTTTGAAAGAATCTACAGAAAAGTCTCTATTCGAATTATTTGATATTCTAGCTCTCTCCTCTGCCAATGTGACAACATGATGAGGCAATTGATAAAATGTCGCTCTAGCCGAAGCTACGTTTAAAGTGAATTGTCTAGGGCGTAAAAAACTCAAAGGTCGATTCGACTCTGGCGATCCGCCTTCAAGAATTTCTTGGCCGCCATCGCTATTAAACATCGATATTGTTCCATCAATTAAAAAATAGTCACTATCGTCTTCATCGCCTTCTTTAAAGATTAAATCACCTTTGTTAAATGTTACCGCCTCTGAGAAATTAACCATTAAAAGTTGAGCATCTTCAGGAAGGTCAATAAAAGGAACAAATTGTGATAAAGGCTCCACTGTCTTTGGTTCAACAGCCGCTACCAATTTTGGCCGCGCCGACGCTGCCTTACCTGAAAACTTATCCATAAAACGTTTAAACATTGCTAGCTCTTTAATAAAAATTAAATTTTAGAAACTAATGTAATCTTAGTTACATTTTTGTTGATGATTATTATGAGTATAGATGCTTTTTGGTATATCGATAGGAAGAGAAAGGAATTTTTTACTCACGGCCAATGAGACAATGTAATAAATAGACAATAGAACAGCTAGGAGACCGAAGAACTTAGGAAATCCTAGCGAGGCGAGTGGGGCATTGAGGGTATTTTTTTGATCATTTGACAAGAATAGTTGCGCTAGGTGGCAAAAGAAGGTGCCACTAAGCTCCGCAAATGGCCCATAAAGAGTTCTATTTTCCCGCCACCGCAGTAGATTTTGCCTAAGTCTGACGATCTCCTAGCTATCGATACTTGGAATCACTAGCTGTTGACCAATTCGTATCGAATTACCATTTAATTGGTTTTTTCGACGAATAGCAGCCACCGTACTTTGGTAACGCAGTGCAATGCCAGAGAGTGTTTCACCACCCGATACCTTATGTAGGCGCTTAGATGGCCTAGGGGTGAGCGCATTTAAACTGACAACTTTCCTTGCAGTACTTTCATTAACGATATTTTTACTAACTGTATTTTTATTAACTACGAGCTTTTGCCCAATACCAATAGAATTACTCTTTAATCGATTAAGCTTTTTAAGCTCGCTAACAGACACGCTAAAGCGGTTAGATATCCCCGACAAGGTATCACCACTGGATACAGTATAGAGGCGCTGAGCACCACGGTTACTGGCGATAATACTCGGCTCTTTACTGCCATTTTCTTTCCACGCTAGGTAAGTGCCCCCGGGAGGATTTTTTTCAAAATACTCGCGTATGCCCGTGTAGATTGAATTCGCCATTTTTTGACGATATCGGGAAGACGATAATTTTTTCGCCTCACCGGGATTAGAAATAAATCCAGTCTCAACAAGAATTGAAGGCACATCGGGCGACTTAAGCACCAAAAAGCCCGCCTGCTCTACCGACTTTTTATGCAAGTGGGCAAAACCACCCATTTTATCGAGAATATGCTTACCGGCATCGAGGCTGGAACTCAATGTTGCGCTCATTGATAAATCAACAAGCACACCTTTCAAGACTTTATCTTTATCTTTCAAGCTAACATCACCCACACCCCCAATTAGATCAGCATCGTTTTCTTTGCGGGCTAAAAAACGTGCTGTCTCGGAGCTTGCACCCCGACGCGACAAGGCGAAAACAGAAGCACCCTTGGCATAGGGCGTTTTAAAGGCATCAGCATGAATAGAGACAAATAAATCTGCACGATGTTTGCGGGCAAAATCACGACGTTTTCTCAATGGAAGGTAATAATCATTTGTTCTTGTGAGCTTGGCTTTATAGCCTTTTGTGCTATTAATTTTAGCGGCAAGTTTTTTAGCAATATCAAGTACGACTGTTTTTTCTTTAATGCGACCAGGGCCTATAGCACCAGGATCTTCACCACCGTGTCCGGCATCTACAACTACTAAAATATTGCGCCTGCTCGATACCTGCGCTGCCGCTGCAACATGCTCAATGGTTTTTTTAGTCACTGTATTTTTGTCGTATAAATCAACAACCAGACGATAAGGCTTACCGGCCTGCTTTTTTAGTACAAAGCTGCGAGGACTAACATCATCTTTTAAGTCCAACACAAAACGTAAATGGCTTTTTTCACGCTTTGCACTGCGTATACGTTTAATCGGGGTTTTAGCCAAATCAATCGATGATAAATTGGCATTATTACTGGCGCTCTCTATATCAATCACTAGCCTAGCAGGGTTTTTAAGAGGGAATATCTTGTGAGACACAGCGCTACTCAAATCAAAAACAATGCGTGTATTATCGGGAGCACGCCACACCCGCACACTATTAACAGTGCTTGCAGCCCAAGTCACTGATGCTTGTAATAATGTAATTAATACAACAATGGCGAGTAGATAACGGCTAACAAGCCGAGTCGACAGCTCTCGAGCTTTTAACGCCTTCACTATCGAACCATTAGTACTATTCATTGTTACTATTCATTATTGACATTCATCATTTAACTCATCTTTCCAGTGCGTTAAAACACTATCGCCTTGCTCTGTTATTGTTGTGATTGTTAGTTGACGACCCACCTCGCCTAAGCCATTTTTTTTAGGGATCAATTCTAAAATGACATCGGGCTCGGGCAAATACTCGAGCCCACGTTCAGGCCATTCAACCAAACATATCGAGCTTGCATCAAAATATTCTCGTATCCCCATATATTCTAATTCTTCTGGATCGCCTAGTCGATAAAGATCAAAATGATAAATAGGTGTTGTAAACTGCTCATAGGGTTCGACCAGTGTATAAGTCGGACTCTTAACCGCACCTGAATATCCAAAAGCCTTTAACATACCACGTGTTAATGTTGTTTTTCCTGCACCCAAGCGCCCCTCAAGAAACACCGTCATGCCTGCGCTAAGATATTTACCAACTTGGATGCCCGCGTTAACCGTTTGCTGCTCACCTGCAAGGTATAGTTGTTTCTCTTTAAACATTAACGCGAGATCCTATACTTGATCTAAAAGTAGGCGCACAAGGGGTATCAAATCTGTTGCCAACAAACCCCTTATGCCTGATTCGGCAACCGCAAGATCACCCGCCATTGCATGTAATACAACCCCCAAGCACGCTGCATCTGCGGGCGTTAAGCCTTGCGCCAGCAAGCCACCAATCAAGCCACTGAGCACATCACCCATGCCACCTGATGCCATGCCAGCGTTACCCGCATCACATACAAACAATTGCTCGTCATGAGTTAGCACTAAGCTACCCGCGCCTTTTAACACAACAGTGCCACCGTATTTTTTTTGCAAAGCAACAATAGCGGCGACTCTATCGGATTGAATAACATCAATACTGGTATCGAGCAGTCGAGCGGCTTCCCCTGGATGCGGTGTTAATACCCAAGGGGCATCTTTACCTGATGCCAAAGTACTAGGCAACGATAAGCTTCCGGCCGCTAATAAATTAAGGGCATCGGCATCGATAACACATTTTTTGTGCGGACTTATTTCATCGAGCGCATGATACAGTAGCTGCTCTGACCAAGCCGATTGTCCAAGACCTGGACCAATCACTAATACTGTTGGCTTTTGCAACAAAGGTAATAGAGCCTGACCCGACGCTACCCCAACTGCCATTAATTCGGGCTGACGAGCAATCATCGCCGAGGTATTCATGGGTGCCGTGGCAACACCTACTAGGCCAGCGCCTGTTCGAGCAGCCATTTGCGCGGCCATTAAAGGTGCACCACCAAAGCCTTGATCGCCACCAATAACGAGCACATGTCCAAAGCTACCTTTGTGCGAGTCACGCGCTCGCGTTGGCAGCAAGCTTAAAAAGAAAGCGTGATCGATAATGTGCGCAGCAGGTTTAATCGAGTCATCAGCATTATGATTAGGGGCACTATCAAAAAAAGCTGCATCGACTACATCTAGATCGCTAAAAAATAATTTACCGGCATGATTGCGACCCTCGCCGATATAGTTGCCGACTTTGCGAGCGATAAAACTAATGGTCGCGTCAGCCTTTATCGCTTGTTTGTCACCAGGTTCTTCTAGCCCTAAAAAAGTGCCCGAATCTGCATCAATACCCGTTGGAATATCGATCGCAAATACAGGCCATCGCGCCTCATTTATTGCCGCTACCGCTAAGTAAAAAGGTTCTCTTAAGGCGCCATTACTACCAATACCCAAAAGTGCGTCTATTATCACTGGCATTTGTGCTACAGTGGACTCCTCGGAATTTAATAATTCTGAGAGCCAAGCGTTTGGCGTAAATTGTTTGATTTCAACGCCTTCTTGTACGGCATATTGATAAGGCTTACTCGTCTCTTGCGCACATAACTGCCAGACTGTTGCCTGCAAACCTCGCTTGGACGCGAGAGCTGCCAAGGTATACCCATC
>CAXMPB010000189.1:0-9147 GCA_964195035.1 Cellvibrionaceae bacterium
TTCTGTGCTCGTAGAAACCCGCCTGAGCATTGCTAAATACCGAGCTGATCTTGTATTGTTCAATAATATTGCCAACAAGATCAACCGGCGAACCCTGTAAAATACACAAGCGTTGACCATGTTCTTTTAGCGTCGCATCAAGGGCTTGCAGTGATTCAACTAAAAACCGCCAGCGCGCATCACCCATCCGTTTTAATCCGTAGTGATTGGGCTTAAACCAATCTTCATCTACACAATATAGGCATATAAGGGGTTCGGCACGCATACTGGCCAAATAGATTGCTTGATTATCATGCAAGCGCAAGTCATCTGTAAACCATACTAAGGTTGCCATTTATAAACCATCGTAGTTATTTAGTTTATTTTACGATTTATAGGAAGTATAAGATTGTTTTTAATGTAGATCTTTATATTTATATCTTTGATGATACTGGAAATAAATCATACGCTGTAAATTTTGCGTAAAAATATTAATGTAATCGCTTAATTGCTAGTGCTATTTCAATAGACGCTTTTTAACTTTAAATTTTTAAAAGATACTATATATGATCTGACTTTAGTTAGGATTGGGGGTATACAAGAAATAAAAGAGTCAATATGTATTTAAGGGATCAAATATTATAATTATAAATAAAAATAGTATGAGTAAATCAATGGATCTACTCATACTATAATTTTAGGCAGTAAATTTAGTCCCTGAAATTATTGCTAACTAGAAGATTGCATGTCAAGAAGTACTTGTTCTGCTAGCAGTTCAGCTGTCGCTGCTGATAGTGTCCAGCCCAAATGTCCATGACCTGTATTATAGAAAACACCGGGTTTTTTACCTGCACCTACTCTTGGTAACATGCTGGGCATCATCGGTCTAAGCCCGGCCCAGGGAATCACTTTTTCGGTTGCCACGTTAGGAAAAAATCGTTCACACCATTTAGTAATCGGTTTAATTCGGTCGTCGCGAATATTGAGATTATAGCCATTAAACTCGGCGGTGCCGGCAATCCTCAAGCGATCTTTACCCAACCGGCTAAGGACTAGTTTAGCTTCATCATCCAGAAGGCTAACCCAGGGAGCAGCCTTCTGGCTTTCTTCATCATCTAGGTCAACAGTAATTGAGTAGCCTTTAACTGGATAGATGTTCACTCTATCACCAAGCATGTTCGCTAGCTTGCGGCTGCCAACACCGGCACAGATCACGACATTATCAAAGTTTTTAGTCAGCATTGCTTCATCTTTATCGGTCCATGACAACTCAATAGTGTCACCTTTGTGATCGATACTAGTGATCTTGGACCGATAATGAAATTCAACTCCTCGACGTGCACAAGCTTCCGAAAGTCCGACAGAATAACGGTGAATATCGCCGGTAAAGTCGCTAGGGGTAAAACAAGCCCCTGCAAGCTCTGCTTGTATTGCAGGTTCGATTTTCCTAGCTTCATCAGGTGTAATAGCATGACGCTCTAGGCCACCTTTAGCATATAGGTCGTTAACTTTTTTAGCCGCTTCAAATTCTTTTGGATCGGTAAATACGTGAAGAATACCTCTGTTTTCGCAATCAAAATCAAAACCTTCGCGATCGGCATGGTCTTTTAAGTGTTGTCTTGCCGATATCGCTAGTCGAACGGTTTCAATGGTGTTTTTTTCATAGTGCGGAATGGCCGCCATAAACTCTGCCATCCATGAATACTTATGAAAGCTAGGCATTGGATTTATAAGTAGCGGTGCACCCGGTGCAAACATCCACTTCATGCCTTTAAAAACAGTTGACCATTTGTTCCAGACCTCTGCATTAGAGGCTGAAAGCTGACCTCCATTGGCGTAGCTTGTCTCCATCGCTGCATAGCGATTGCGATCAAACACAGTGACATTAAAACCGCGTTGCAAAAGGGAGTAGGCCGTGGTGATACCCGTAATACCGGCACCTACGACAGCGATTGTTTTTTCAGAATTGGACATTTTTGATTCCTCGACAAAAGTTAAATTGATGTAAGCATCAATAGTTGCTTTAACCCATCTGTCTTGGAACCTGAGCGTTTTACGGTGATTGTTAACCGTTTTCGCCTTCGGTGGGTGATTAGCACCTCTCTCCAGATTGCTAACGATTATGCAGTACATTTGCCTGAGAGTTTACGGGACGTTGCTCCTTCGGCGTTGGGCTTTAATATCCCAATCTCTCCTGCATATCATTTACCTAGCGAAGTGATTATACGGTTTCAATGGATCGAGTCAACAATCTTCCTTTTGTAATGCTCGAAAGTTAAATCAATAGAGACGAGCTCGCTTAAAATAATATCTTAAGCCGCTCAGTAATCAAGATAACTTGTTTTTATGATGGCCTAAATAAAAAATGAGTAGGCCTTATGTAGAGTTCAACATAAACAATTTTAAGCAATTATTTTTACTGTTATTAAGACTTGTCTACCCAGTAGCGCAAAAATTTTCAACGCGGGAAGAGCTCTAACCCCTTTATTCATTTTAGATGTTTGAGATGCTGGGCATGAAATTCATACAACAAAACTAGCGATCAGCTAAGAGGATGAAATAAACATCCGACTACATTTTTATTATGCAGATAATAATTATAATTGTAACTTTTAATATCTGATACGCATTATTTGATATTTTATTTGCAACGTTTGACCCGGTTCGATTTGTTTAGCTCAATTGTTGTAGTATTAAGCCTGTTCTAACTGACCCTTTTTATCTTTAAGCTTTTCTAAAAGTCGATGAATATCATCCAACATTAAATAAAGGCTCGGAATAAGAATCAGCGTAATTACAGTGGCAAACAAGATGCCAAACGCGAGTGATATCGCCATCGGGATTACAATTTGAGCTTGTAAACTGCGCTCAAGAACAATGGGAAGTAGCCCAAAAAATGTCGTTGCTGATGTGAGAATGATAGCTCTAAAACGCTGCATACCCGCTTGCACTGCAGCTGCTTTAATGGGCAAACCCTGCGCACGCGCACGGTTAACGAAATCCACCATAATCAAACTGTCGTTGACGACAACACCCGACAAAGCCACCAAGCCAAAAACAGAAAGAATTGAAAACGATAAGCCCAAAAGCATATGGCCGACCAAGGCACCGATAAAACCGAAGGGAATAACCGACATGATAATCAGTGGCTGACTATAGGACTTAAGCGGAATCGCTAACAGCGCATAAATACCCAGTAAAGCACCAACGGCAGCTAGCGCAAGGTCGGCCAAGGAGTCTTGTTCTTCTTGCGACATGCCTTCAAGGGCAAAACTCACCCCCGGATACTCTCTTGTAATACTCGATTCAAAGTTCGCTTTGATGTCGGCTATGACTTTACGCGCCTCGATTATCGTCACTTCAACGTCGGCAGAGACTGTTACTGAACGAAATTGATCGATACGGGTAATGCTTGGCGAACTTTCGACAAATTCGATATTGGCAATCTCGGCAAAGGGCACCATCGCTCCACTTGGCGTGCGTAAATGCATTTGTTGAAGATCGCTGACCGATCGTCTAGATGCCAAGGGATAGCGAACCATTACCTTGACCTCTTCTGTTCCGCGTAAAACACGCTGAGCTTCGGCACCATAAAAAGCTTGGCGTACTTGACGTGCCACATTGCCCAGAGTAAAGCCCAATGACTCGCCTTTAGGCGTCAGTGTGACTAGGATTTCACGATTGCCACCGCTATAGGAATCCTCAATGTCATAGACACCTTCAAAGGCTGTAAGCTGCTGTTTTAGTTCTAAGGCCGCAGCTCGAAGCTGCTCGATGTTATTTCCGCGCAACTGAAATGAGATCGGTTTTCCCTGCTGCGGCCCACCCATCATCTGGCTGAAATTAATGCTCTTAGCACCGACAATTGCTCCGGTGGCTTCGCGCCAAAGATTAACTATTTCAAAGGAGTTGGTTTCTCTATCTTCACCCTTAGTAAGCTCCACTATTACGATACCAGTAGTTTCGCTGTAGGAGCCAGAAAAATAGTGGATGAGGGCGTATTCCTCGTTGCTTGCCTGCAAACTAGTATCGACCTGTTCTAGAGCCAAGCCCACGCGTTTTACGGCAGCATTAGTGACGTCCGAGTTCGTTCCGTTTTCCATAACAATTTCAGCTTGAATAAAGTCGCTGGGTAATTTTGGAAAAAACTCCCAGCGCACAAACCCACCCTTAACCAGACCGACCGATACCAGCATCAGCGCAAAAAATATTGCCATTGTATTGTAGCGGTGCGTTAAACTGAGCTCGAGTAAAGGCTGGTATTTATGTTCGATAAAAGACTGAAGGCTAGAACTAGTCTTTAATCTGATCCTCACGAAAATATTGGGTGAATCTGAACTACTTTTCGGACATTTCATCTGTGCTAAATGGGTTGGTAATATCCACTTTGACTCAATCAATGAAAACGCTAAACAAAGAATAACAATCCAGCCAATGCTACCCCAAAATGCTCCCATCATGCCGCCAATCGAAACCATCGGGATAAAAGCACAAATTGTAGTTAGTACCCCAAAGGTCGCAGGCATCGCTACACGTTTGGCACCAACAATAACCGAATTGGGTGATTGACCACTTTTTTCGATTTCCGAGAAGACGCTCTCGCCAATAATGATGGCGTCATCAACCACAATCCCTAACACTAAAATAAAACCGAACAAAGTGAGCATGTTGATGGTCAAGTCGTCAACTGCGGGCATTAATGCCATGGCCCCTAAAAAACTCACGGTCATACCAACTAGTACCCAAAAGGCGAGACGGAGATGCAAAAAAAGCGCAAGAATAATAAAAACAAAAAAACCACCAAACGCCATGTTTTTAAGCATTAAATTTAGACGATCTTTTAAGTAAAAAGAACGATCAGCCCAAACTGCTAGTGCCACTGTCTCGGGTAACTCAGTATTTTTTAGGCTAACAAAATCGCGCACGCCAGCCGAGACATCAATGTCGTTTTGGCCTTCGGCCGTAAACACATTGATCATCACCGTCTGTTGGCCGTTAAAACTAGAAAAGCCCGTGCGCTCTTCAAAACCGTCATTGATAGTGGCTACATCCGCTAGTGTAATACGCGACCCATCACTGTTAGTTCGCAAGACAATCTCAGCAAAATCGTTGCCGTAATAGGCTTGAGCCTTAGTTCGTAAAAGAATGTTGCCATCAACGGCTTTAATTGATCCGCCCGGTAAATCTAATGATGAATTACGTACAGCTTGAGCTACTTGATCAAAATCTAATGCATATTCTTGCAATGTTTCATCGGTGACCTCTATTGCCACCTCATAAGCGCGAGTGGCTTCGAGTTCTGCGCGACCAACGCCTGCAATGGCCGCAACTGCTGGGCGTAAGCTAATCGCCAGCTCTTTTAGCTCCCGCTCGCTTAACTCGCCATATACCTGAATGCGTGCGACTGGGTCGTTAAAGCGCATTTGATAAATTTGAGGCTGTTCAATGTTTTCGGGAAAGGTGCGGATAGCATCGACGCGCATATTAATTTCATCGAGCAGTTGCTGCAAGTCATGGCCACTTTGTACCTCTATAATTATAGATGCCATACCCTCAGTGGCGGTGGCGCGGATTTTTTTAATGCCATCTAGCCCCTGCAACGATTCTTCTATGGGCATGAGTATGCCTTGCTCAATTTCTTGCGGCGCGGCGGCGGGATAGGCGACCTGTATTTGAATATTATTAATATCAAAGTTCGGAAAGGTTTGCTTTTCTATGGTGAAAATTGATGCGATACCACCAACAATAATCATCCACATTAATAAGTTAGCCGCAACAGAATTGTGAGTGAACCAGGCAATAATGCCGGTTTGTTTTTTCACTTGCGGCTCCACTTTTTTTTCAGGTTGCTGCTGGTATTGCGGCCCCTTAGAGTCGTTTTTACTGGACATTGGCAGAGTCTAGGGTAGGGTTGATTTTTACTCTCAGGCCCGGTAACGCTTGTAAAAGACGTGTATTTAACACTTGGTCACCAGATTTAAGGCTGCTGCTGACATACACGTATTGATCCTTTTCACCGACTATCGAGACAGGTTTTTTGCTTAGTTTAGAATCACTGCCCACCACAAAGACATATTCATCGCGTACTAGACTCGCTTTTGGAATTTTACTAACGTCCTCAATAATCGGTCCTTGAATCTGTGCCTGTAAAAAACTGCCGAAACGTAGTGAGCTTTTATGCCGACTACCTATATCAGCTTGATTATTGCTTAAACTAGTCGATCTGGTGTTTAAGCCATAGGGATCAACTACGCGCGCTACTAAGTAAAGCAGGCGATTATTGGTATTTATCACCCCCTCATCTCGCACGATGATGCCAGGCCAGGTAAGAGTTTGCTGGCCCATACGCGCACTCAGTGTGACCTTGTCTACTTCAGTATTGGGATTTACCTGAGTTTCATCGCCTGCTGAGGTACCGTTAAGATTCAAGCGGTAATAGTCATCCAACGATATAGGTAGTCGGATCTCAGCAATATCGGTGGCCATAATCTCTCCCAAACTGTTGTTAACCGTCACCAGCTGGCCAATATCGATGTTGCGCTGACTAACGATAGCGTTGTAAGGCGCGACAATGGTGGTGCGTTCAAGGTTACGCTTGGCACCTTCTAGTGACGCTTGTGCAGACAGAACATTGGCTTTTTCACGAGCCAATTGTGGTTTGCGCAGACCCAGTAGCGGTGCGGACTTAGACCGTCCTTCACGCGCCCACTCATCAGCGGCAATCTTCGAGCGGGCTTTTTCTTCAGCGTAACCAGCCCTAGCTCGAGCGAGATTTGCCTCAGAAGTTTTTAGCGCGCTAAGGTAATCTAGCTTTTCAATTTCAACCAAGACTTCACCTTGGGTGACCATGCCACCGGCATTAAAGGCAGAATTATAAGAAAGCACAATGCCACTGACATTGGCTATTAGCTGGGTTTGACTAAGAGGCTCGCTCACCCCCTGAGATTTAATCATCAGTTGATAGGGCTGTACATCGACAACAAAAACCTCGACAACAGGGGTTTTGTCGGCCGTTATCTTTTGTTCTAAAGGCTGCTTCATGGTCGAAAGCAATATGAGACCAATCGCGCCGAGCGCCAAAATAACAAGTGGTAGAACCACTTTGGGTGAAATCTTCATAAGACCAAGTATCTGTTTTCTTAAGTTTCTATATTCGATGGTTTGATGTACTACATAATACGGGTTCAGCCTCGACTCAGGCCAACTATTTTCCAAAAGTTAACGCCAAGCTTAATCTAAGTACAGTGTTAAAAATAGGGACGTAAATTCTATGGAAATAATATTTGTCAATTGCTTGTAGTGCACAATTAAAGTTAATTATAGACATTATGTAAAATAGCTTACTGATGGAAATCAGTAAACTTAATAATACCCCCTTATGAATATAATATAAGAACTCAAGTGATTAATTACGACCTTGACGACAAGGAAGCTATGGCTTTATCTGCTATATATTTTACATTTTTACATACAGCGTGATCATCTAAGCCCTTTTAGACGAACTTAGCCACTGCATTAGTTCTTTTATTTTTGTCACTGACCACATAGACTTTATACATCACTATAAATTTATGAAGTTCAGAGACTACACCCGTTATTTAAAAAAATAGCCTGTAGATACTGAAGTTTTAAAGGGTTTAGATAGTTATTTCTGACAGCTCTGCTTTTCAGAAATCGATATTTTGTAGAAGGTGAAAGCGATCTATTGTAAATAGATATTGCGAGGGGCGACCAAGCAAGATATCTTTCGAGATAAAAAGAGGCTTTGCCTCCTTTAATTTTAGGTATTAATAACATAATGCAACGATTTCAAATTATCCATCGTACTTACTACCACTTCTCAGAGCCTGTAACATTAGGCCCGCATAGCTTTAGGATCTATCCCCGAGAAAGCCGTGAATGTCGAGTAGAATCATTTAATTTAATGATCAGTCCCGATGTACCATTACGTTGGCAGAAAGATGTTGAAGATAACTCTATTGCAATAGCGAGTTTAGGTGTTACTACACAAACCTTATCCGTAGAAAGTGATGCTATTATTGCGCAGTATAGCGACAATCCCTTTGATTTTATTCTAGAAGAGTATGCGCTAAATTACCCTCGCACAGGCTCTTTTGTCTATACCATTACGGACGGTAATTTGTTGGAGCCCTACCGCGTATTACCACCAGATAAAACCCACGATTTACTGACACAATGGATAGCCACAATTTGGACGCAAGATGAGGCTATTCAAACACATGTTTTGTTAGAGCGTTTATGCCGAGCGATTTATAATACCTTTTCATACACCATTCGAGATGAGCCCGGGGTGCAATCAGCTATTCAAACCTTATCGTTGAATAGTGGCTCTTGTCGTGACTTTTCACTGATGTTGATTGAAGCAGCTCGTTGTTTAGGCTTTGCTGCTCGTTTTGTGAGCGGATATTTACATTCGCCTCCCAATGCACAAAATTTTGGTGCAACTCATGCGTGGGTTGAAGTGTATTTGCCGGGAGCGGGCTGGAAAGGATTTGATCCTACTGTGGGCGCCTTGGCGAGTGCCGATAATATCGCAGTTGCAGTTTCGGCTTATCCCGATTCTATACCCCCAATTGAGGGTGTCTTCAGCGGTAATGCAATATCAACTATGGACGTTGGTGTTTGGGTAACACGACTATCCTAAAAGACTCTTGCCTAAAAAGCTTATGAAAAAAAAGTTGGATGCAATTGCATGCGTCCAACTTTAATTCTAGTTTTTTAGTGAGTTACAGACGCGCGAGTAATTCACTTTTTTTCGTCTCAAACTCGCTTTCAGACAATACGCCGGCATTATGTAACTGCGCGAGTTTATCAATAAGCGCTAAAATATTATCTGATGACTCACTGGTATAATTACTCGAAGCTTGTGGAGCTAGAGCTACTTGATGATTGGATATAAATGGCGCCGGTTCGGCGAAATTTGTAGGGGGTGGCGTTGGCGGAGCCGAATTTGCTTTACTGCTTGCACCGCTGCCGCTAACTATGGGTAAAGTGTTAACAAGAATGGTTCCATACTGGCTGCTAAAAGTGAGCGAATTATTGCCCCCTTGCTGCTGGCTTACGCCGCCGATGTTGTTATCTAGCGTATCGTAAATGGTTACTTGACCATCCAGCTCTACGGCTAAACGATTAGGAAAAAGAGCATAG
>CAXMPB010000190.1:0-5268 GCA_964195035.1 Cellvibrionaceae bacterium
TGTAAACTGTCTTTTCTAAATTAGTAAAAGCAGTCGCTTGAACACGATCAGAAAAGTTTTCGTTAGACGTAAGCGAGTACCAACAATAAAAGATAATATTAGCACCTAGACTAATTAATACACCTCTAGTAAAGCTATCACCAAAGCTAAAGCCAAATAAAGACTCTGGCTTTAGCCACTCTAGGCCAAACAAACCATTCTCTACGACAAGTGAGCTAATCAAACCGGCATTGACGAGCAGTGGAATCATTAAGGTGTAGAACCATAAACTTAAGCCAACAATTAGCCCTGCATACAATCCATAGGCATTACCCTTACGCCAATAGAGCCCGAACAAGACACCCGGAGCTAACTGCACAACCAAAGCAAAAGCAATTAAACCAATACTGGTTAATGCGGCGTTTTCTGCCAAAATGCTCTGATATAAGTAAGCGCTAAGAACGACGAATACAACCGTTAAGCGTCTTGCAATAATTAAGCTGCGAGAAAAATCACTGGTTTGATTCGTGGAGTTACGTCGACGTACCAATAAGGGCAAAATTACATCGTTACTGAACATTTGACTAAGTGTAATTGTAGCGACAATAATCATTGCTGTTGCTGCCGAAAAGCCACCCAAAAAAGCCAGCAACGCCAACCACGACAAATTTTTCATTAACGGTAACGCAATCACATAATTATCACCATTAACCGCAAGCTCCCCATAAAACAAGGTGTTACCTGCACTCGCAATGACCAGCACACAGAGACTAATAATGATTAGATAACTAACAAATAACCAGCGTGATTTTTTCAAATGATCTTTGGATAAACATTCAACAAAAGTGACATGAAACATTCGCGGTAAACAAAAAATAGCACACATAGCCAATACAGTTTCAACAAAAAAGCGTAACCAAGAGGGGTGGTCGAAAAATGCATAATTAGCGGTAAAAACATCGGTTGTGAATACATCTGTTGACGGCTGCAGTACATCGCTAGGCAACCAAGAGAGTGCAAAAAGTGCGATAACAATTAGCACAACAATTTTGACGACCGATTCAAATGCAACTGCAGACATCAAACCAGAATGATAGCCCGACATATCGAGACGCCTGGCACCAAATAGCAATGAAAAAACAGTCATGCTAACGGCAATTACAAAAGTAAGATCTTGGCTTGCTAAAAAATTACCACCAATCGTCAATAATAAGGTATCGGATACGGCTTTTAATTGCAGTGCGATATATGGAATTATTGCTATTAACACCACCAAACTCACCGTTGCCGCCACACCTTGGCGCTTGCCGTAACGCGACGCGATGAAATCAGCGATGCTGTGTATATGTTCTTGTCGTGTCACGCGACGGATGCGTTCTAGCAGAGGATAACCGAGAGTAAATAATAGAATAGGGCCTAGTAAAATTGGCAAGAAGCTCCAGCCCTCCTCTGAGGCAGTACCCACAAGTCCGTAAAAGGTCCAAGATGTGCAATAAACCCCAAAAGCAAGTGCATACACAGCAGGGTGACGAACAAGACTATGTTCTGAAAATTGTTGGCGATCTCCCCAGCGAGCGAGACCAAACAAAAACACAATATAGATAAAGACAGCGATAAAAAGAATCGAAGGAGCCATGTTACTTATTTATCCGAATATAATTATTTTAATAGCCCACTAACTTTACCATCAACCATGCTAGGCCTCCAATACTCTCACTAATCGAAAGCAGCAGAAGCAATGTTGACACGCTTAGAAAATAACGACTACATAGATCAAGCAAAACACTTAATTACCTATAGAGATAAAACTAAATACCGATATAATACGAATATTATGTTGGGTTAACATACACCCTTAATAATCACCTTTGCTATCAATGCTTACTATTGTTGTAAAGATTAAGTTGGCCTTATATGGACAGCAAACTATGGTTTTTCGGTAGTCGAGAAAAGAGACCTAAGGGCAGCATTTAAGGCACTATTTTTATCCAACATATACGATTCAAGATATACTGTTCAATCTAACAACATTAACTTATAGGAGGCTCAAATGGCCACAGTTACATTAAGAGGAACACCTGTTGAAACATCTGGTGATTTACCTACAGTAGGAGCATCAGCCCCAGAATTTACTTTAGTATCACAAGACTTAAGTGAAACATCTTTAGCTGATCACAAAGGCAAACGCGTCATTCTTAATATATTCCCAAGTATTGATACACCTACCTGCCAGCAATCTGTTCGTTCATTCAACGAAAAAGCAGCAGCCTTAGACAACACCATTGTATTGTGTGTATCTCCTGATCTACCCTTTGCACAAGCACGGTTTTGCGGTGCAGAAAATATAGAAAATGTAGCAACTGGCTCAAACTTTCGCTCGGCAGATTTTGGCAAAGACTATGGCTTAACATTTACCACAGGCCCATTAATGGGTTTATTGGCACGTGCCGTTGTTGTCATCGATACCGATGGTAAAGTAATTTATAACGAGCTTGTTGCTGAAATTGCACAAGAACCTAACTACGACAATGCACTTGCTGCTTTATAGTCATTAATAACGCCATTAGTAGAACTAGCTAGATTGCGATATTAACGTTACTAGTTTTCTACACAATACGTATAAGCGAGCAATAGATAATGCTCGCTTATACCAATAACTGTCTACTCTAGCCATTAGCTTTTATTGATTAGAATTTTGTTCATTCAACTCTTCTTGATTCAAGTATTTATTAGACAAGCTCTAAGTCAATAGACTATTCCATTTATCCAATATCGCTTATCTCTATTATCATCGCTACGATAGGTTTAAAAATAGAGATATTTAATACAGACAAAAATTCGCGCAAACAGAAATAAAGATACACATCATGATACCCGCAATCACCGAGACATCAACCACTCAAGTGCTTTATATGGCATTTGCCAAGGCATTAACTGCAAGTCACTTTAGTGGTGAAATTTGTATGGATTATGCCAATCGTACTGTTTTGGCAACCGATAACTCCATCTATCAAATACTACCCCAAGGGGTTGTCTACCCCAAAAATAATGACGACCTTGTTGTATTGACAAGCCTCGCTCATCAAAACCAATATCAACAGATTGTATTGAGTCCTCGCGGTGGCGGTACCGGTACTAACGGCCAGTCACTTACCGACGGCATTGTTGTAGACACCTCTAAGCACATGAATAAAATCTTGGAGATTAACACCGAAGAAGGCTGGGCGCGCGTCCAATGCGGTGTGGTTAAAGATCAACTAAATGCCAGCATTAAACCTCACGGCTACTTTTTTGCCCCCGAATTATCAACCAGTAATCGCGCGACATTAGGCGGGATGATTAATACCGATGCCTCGGGTCAAGGCTCTTGCTCTTACGGTAAAACTCGCGATCATGTGCTTGCCCTCAAAACCGTTTTAATGGACGGCAGCATTCTTGACACCCAAGCGATTGATGAGACAACGCTTAAGCAGCTTCAGTCAAAAGACAATTTGGCCGCACGTATTTATCAACTAGTTGATGATATTGATAAGAACCACAAAGATGAAATTACAGCAACCTTTCCTAAGCTTAACCGCTGCTTAACCGGTTATGATCTTGCTCATATTCGCGACGCCAACAATCACTTTAATTTAAATAGTATTCTTTGTGGTAGCGAAGGTACGCTTGGCTTTATTAGCGAAGCAAAACTTAACTTATTGGCTATTCCTAAAAAAACGGCGCTAGTTAATTTATCTTACAACAATTTTAATGCCGCCCTGCGTGATGCGAATGCAATTATGTCGGCGGGCCCGACCTCAATTGAGACCATTGATTCACGCGTCCTTAATCTCGCTAAAGGCGATATTATTTGGGACTCGATTGCAGAGTTTTTTCCTGACAACAATGAGAGTCACAACGCGGTTGAAGGCATTAACCTAATTGAATACACCGCCGACAGTGATGAAGCGCTTAAAGCGGCAATGGAGCCACTACTCAAAATATTAAATTCGGCGTCCTCGGCTAGTCATACCTATACGATTGCATGGGGCCAAGACGTGACAAAAATATGGGGCATGCGTAAAAAAGCCGTGGGTCTACTTGGCAACATTCAAGGAGAGGCTCGCCCAATGGCCTTTGTCGAAGATACTGCCGTACCACCCGAGCATCTGGCTGATTTTATTGTTGAGTTTAGGGCACTGCTAGACTCTCATAACTTACAGTATGGTATGTTTGGGCACGTCGATGCAGGAGTGTTACACGTACGCCCTATACTCGATATGAAAAAGTCTCATGATGAAAAGTTAGTTCGAGAGATTACAGATCAAGTGGTTGAACTTACTCATAAATATGGTGGGCTTTTATGGGGTGAGCACGGTAAGGGTTTGCGTTCTGAATTTTCGCCTAAATTTTTTGGCGCACTTTATCCACTATTGCAACAAATTAAACACACCTTTGACCCTAACAATCAGCTCAATCCTGGAAAAATTGCTACGCCGAATGAAAACATTCCTCTATTTAAAATCGACGAAGTAAAAACTCGCGGTCAATACGATAAAACAATTTCCAAAGATAACTGGCAGAACTATAGCGAAGGTATGTTTTGCAATGGTAATGGCGCCTGTCATAACTGGGATCCAAATGATGCCATGTGTCCCTCTTGGAAAGGCACACGCCTACGTACACATACGCCTAAAGGTCGTGCATCATTAATTCGCGAATGGTTACGCCAACTCGATATAAAGGGCACAAGCACCACCCGTGAAGTGCAAAAAATTCATGCACAGTCGAGCCTACAAGCACTTGTGCACTTGCCGACTAAAATAAAAAACAGTTTCGCTAAAAAATCAGGCGTGTATGATTTCTCTCACGAAGTGCACGAATCGATGATGGCTTGCCTTGCCTGTAAATCCTGTACGGGTTCATGCCCTGTCAAAGTCGATGTGCCTGAGTTTCGCTCAAAATTTTTAGAACTTTATTACAGTCGTTATCTGCGCCCAACAAAAGATTTTTTCGTGGGTTCTTTGGAAAAGACACTACCCCTTATGTCGAGATTTCCACGCGCCTATAATTTTGCAATGAAGATGGGGCTAAATTACTGCCTAGACAAAGCCTTGGGCATGAGCGATAGCCCGCTATTATCGACAATCAATTTTGATCGTGAGCTGCGCGATCGCGATGTCTACTATACTCATCATGTTTATTTTAAAAGCTTAAGTAAACAAGATAAAAAGCAGTCTGTAATTATTGTACTTGATGCCTTTACTCGATTTTTTGAAACCGAGCTCGTACTCGATACTATCGATCTAA
>CAXMPB010000191.1:0-2922 GCA_964195035.1 Cellvibrionaceae bacterium
AGACACACATCACGGCTAAACATATCTTTTTATGAGCGCCCCTCAAAAAATCAACGGGTCATTAAATAGCTATTACTCCAACATGGCTGGAGGTTCTTCATAGCCCCCTAGCCACAATCTATATTTAATGAACATATAGTCGATATACGTCTCCAGCCTCAATCAATGGCCTGTAATTACAGGCCATTAGTCACGTTATTTACTATAATTTCACCATGACGCTCATGTTTTTGCCTTAAAAAGCATCTCAAACATTGTAAAATAAACTTCATTAGGGCTTATGCATCACCCCTCAGATCAGCCACAAAAACAGGCTTTGCTCGATCTTACAACACAGCAATAGGCGGAATTTTAATATATCTCGCCACCTGGTTAGTTGTTACGCCACCTTATCAGGTGCATATTTGGTCACCTCCTTTCTTCTAACTAACACTGGGCTATTGCGTTGCATATTTACCTTAAGAGCTGCGCATTTAATAGCCTTTAAATGGAGGCCTTAATACAAGCTTTCAATAATGCGCGGATGGTTGGTTGTCGATATTCTTCTTGCCGCATTTCATTGGGAAACAATGTCTGCCATCATTCTGTATCAATGGCATCCTTCAAGTATTAATTACATGTGGATTACAGCGCTAATGGTAATAGCGCTAGGTGGGTCTGTAGTACTTAGTATCACGAATAAAATTCGTATACTTTATCCTCTTTTTCTAATTGTACCGGGCATTTTTGTCTTATTTGTTTGCGGCAAACTTGAATAATGGGTTTTCGTCGCAAATGCCACTCTTAGTCTCGTATATATAATTGTTACCACCAAAGTTACCCACTCTGATTACTGGAAGGGAGTTAAAAATCGATTTTTGGCCGAACAACGAGCACTAAAAATGGAGTATTTAAGTAATACAGATGAGCTTACCCAGCTATACAGTCGCATGTTTTTTGACAGAAAGTTTAGAGAGGAATAGAAGCGAAGCTCGAGGTCAAATTCGCCGCTCAGCATACTTATGTTAGACCTGGGTCATTTTAAATCCATCAACGATTCTTATGGGCATGTATTTGGTGATGAATGCTTAAAGCGAATCGCTGAAAAATGACTAACAACCATAAAACGTGAGACAGATAGTGTCGCACGCTTCGGGGGAGAGGAGTTTGTGATACGACATCCCGACACCGATCAAAAGGCAAGTAAGGCAGTCGCGACCGGGGTATTGAGGCTATGGACGAGATAGATCTGGTTGTCACGATCAAAAATGTATCTCCTACCTGCTCGATAGGAAATGCAACAGGCAACGCCGAGCTATACCTAAACCGCGAGCTACATTTAAATAGTGCCTATGACGCATTGTAGCGGACAAAAGACAAAGGTCGAAATCGAGTTAAGGTTGGCTCGGTTATTAACACTCTTTAAGCATCTAGGGATATGCCGTTCAGACTAAATCGCACTCGTCAGTACCACTCAATATGTCGCTGTGCTCTAGATTAACGTGCAAACATGGCTTGATGAAGTTGACGGAAGTCTCTAAAGCGGTAGTCGGCTAGATGTAAATAGTCTGGCTCGACACTGAAGTTGACCAAACACGACGGCATATTTGCATTACGCCCCGCTTCCAAATCATACTTGTAATCACCCACCATCATCATTTGATCGACTGGCAGCTGAAACTCGCGAGCAATGTCGAGCAAAGCAGCCGGATGGGGCTTAGGTATTGAATTTTCACGTGTTAATAACAGCTTAATGGGAATATTGTTTTTTTCTACCTTCACTTTCGATGAACGTTGAGAATTCCGCGTGACAATTGCCATTGGCAGAGCACGCGTTGCGCATTCATTCAAAAAATCGCGAGCGCCGGGTATCCAATCACACGATTGCGCGTCTTGCATTTCATGACGATGCACAATATCCATGGCCTCGCTGCGCTGCTGCACCGTTGGTAGTTGTTCGATGTAAATCAAAACATCTTCATCGGTAGGGCATCCTATTTCAGACTTAATGGCTAAAAAATCTAATGACGAGGTCACCAAAGTCCCGTCCAAATCAAAAATAAAACCTCGAATATTTTCCAATGCGTGTGCCCTATATTTAAAAACCATTAACCAACACTTACGGAGCTGCTGATTAGATCAGATCAAACACCGCTTTTTGAAGCGGCTCTTATTTTCGAAAGTATTAGAAGTACAAACGCCCCTGCTATTCACTTTACCCTAAGAAACCGAAGGGCGGTAATCAATTATCGTGGCTGACAAAAATGACATTTACTATTAATAGACTAATTGCTCGCACATCGATTATTAACTGCCTGTATTAATAAATCGCAGTTGAGGCGATAAAGCTGCACAGCAACGCTATCCCTGAGCAGTACTTTTTTTCATTCTCTGTGTTTGTTAATACATACTCAGTAAACCCACTACGCTCATGTGGCAGGCCCATAATTTTGCTTATGGTGTCGCTCTCGATTTTGCAATTGATTATCTGAGGATAATGCTCCAGATTTTGTGCCCAAAAGATCAAAGGCTCTCTTGATAAAGAGTGGAAGACGAGGTTCGTGATTTATAGGCTTTTCATAACACCAGAATCATTCTCTCGCACACCTAACATTTTATCTCTGAAGGGCTAATTAACATTACAAGAAAAGCACATTACTATAAATAATATTGATAAATAACGAGAGTTGGTTTTAGTTTGAGGGTTTACACAATAAAAATATAAATCATCTATTACCGACATTTATCCCCTTAAATATTTTACGTCTACCATTCTTTCTGTATTGATATACATCAAGAGCAAGTGCGTCCATCAGCACATACTTATCCTAGAAACTTTTAATAATAAATGCTCTAGGAGAATAAGTATGAAACGCAGAGATTTTTTAATATCCTCGCTTGCGGTGGCTTCAACAACACTGATCAGTGCATCCGTGTCGGCAA
>CAXMPB010000192.1:0-5019 GCA_964195035.1 Cellvibrionaceae bacterium
AAAATGATCAATAGTTAGTTCTGGAATAGACGGTAATATTATTCGGCTAAGAATCCATTGAAAGCCTGATTGGCTCGCGATTAGCCAGCCCAAAATTAATGATGAAATGAGTAGAATTGCTACAAACGAAGTCAGAGTCCAGCGGAGCCATCGCTTAATGATCATAGGTCAGGCCCTATACTGACATGAAAGCGAAAGTCCTCATCGGGATCATCAAAAGGATGTGCAAAGTCGAGACGTACCAAGCCTATAACCGAGCGATAGCGAAAACCGACACCAACCGCTGTTTTTAGATCCAATCGAGCTTCTGCAGAGACATCGCCGGCGTCAAAAAATATTGCAGCGCCATAATTTTTCCACGGTAGATAATCTACCTCTACACTCATCGCGGCCAAATATTGTCCGCCAATATTGTTTCCTGCATTATCCCTGTCGCCTATATCTTTGTAGCCATAGCCTCTAACAGTTTGTCCGCCACCCGTAAAAAAACGTTCAGAAGGAGGAAGGTCGCCAAAGTCTTTGGTCGCTATATAGCCAAGATCAAAACGATTAAGTAGGCGAGCTCTATTGCTTAGCGGGATAACAGTGCGACCTACAAGCTTGCTGTAAAAAAATGTAGTGTCAGTAATGGACGATTCTATCCCGCCATGAATATCGGCCAATAAACTATAGCCTCCTTTTTGAGCGAAAAGTGCATTCTTGGCCTTTAGGTAGCTATATGTTATCCCCGGTATCAACAGATCAGCTGTCTGACTAGGTTCGTCGCCAAAAGAAAACTTGTCTTTTAGTAGTGTGAGTGAAAAGCGAGCTCGGCCATCCCGCAAGTTTTTATTTAAAGCTGAGCCAATACTGTATTGTAAGGATTCAGCATCATTAATATCTTCTTGGGCTAGACGAGTAAAGAAATCTAGTGACTCGTTATTTATGTTGCCCATGGGGATTTTGTAATTAGCGTTAAGTTCACTTTCTATTTTTGATAATCGAGTGTTAAATCGGAGATTGTGACCCTGTGGATTAACACGTCGATTCAGTACACCAAAGCCAACGCGCGGCCCTGTGTCGGTGCCAAAGCCGACACTTGAAGTATATTTTATTTTTTTGGAAGGCGTCGTCGTAATGATTACGGGTATGTATTGAGAGGTAACTTTTTCTTTTTCAATATTAACTTCTGTATTGGCGAAATACCCAGTATCCGTAAGTCGAAGCTGTAATTCTATGAGTCGGTCGGTGTTAAATGGAGTTTTATCATTAATAACGATTAGTTTTTCAATTAAAGCATCGGCTACTACCGTTTGTTTTATTTTCACATCTCCAAAAAAATATTTAGAGCCGCTGGCTAGATTTAAAATGACAGTTGCCTTCTGGTTTTCTATGTCGACACGCAATTCGCTTTTTTCATATTTAGTATCGATATAACCCAAGTCGAATAAGGTATCGAATAGTGTTTGTTTATAATTCGTATAAAGCTGATGCTCCAAGTTATCGCCCTCTTTGAAGGGTAAGTTATTGGTTAATATGTTAACTGCAGTCTCGTCTTCTCCCGGTCCAGAAACGATCACGCTAACCTTTTGTATTTTTACTTGTAGGCCTAATTCAATAGAGTAAAGTGCTTGCCATTGCTCGTCATGTTTATTTAGTGATTGATTAATAGTCGCTTGATAAAAACCAAAGGGGGCCACGGCCTGCTTAATTTCTTTTTGGGCTTTGTTATGAAGTTGACGAATAGTTTGATCTGATGGGTCGGGCTTATTTTTCCGTTTAGTTGCCGCCACGATTGAGAGGCTCTTGCGTATATTGTCTAGCACTTCATCTTCAGCGCCTATGATATCAACTTTTAGATTGTTGGCTGCAGAGGCAAAGTGGCTCATCACTACAAATAGTACGAAAACAAGCGCTTGGCAAGAGATAGGCAAAGGCGATAACGATGTACTTTTAGATGATTTAGACAATTTCATAGGAGTGAGTGATTTCTTGGCCTCACATCTTATCATCTGTATACTGCAAGCAACTATATATAACTGTCCACTTAACTAAGAATTATCTACTTTAATCATGTTTGAAAATCTTACTAGTCGTCTTTCTAAATCGCTTAAAAATATATCGGGCAAAGGCCGCCTGAGTCATGCCAATATTCAAGATGCATTACGTGATGTGCGTAAAGCCTTGCTAGAGGCTGATGTTGCCTTGCCTGTCGTTAAAGACTTTGTTGATAAAGTCCGTAAGCGTGCTGTTGGTCAAGAAGTTGCCCGTGCGCTAAGTCCGTCTCAACAATTCATTAAAATTGTGCAAGATGAGCTCACCGCCATGATGGGTGAGTCGAACGAGTCACTGAATCTGGCGGCGCAACCACCTGCGGTGGTGTTGATGGCCGGCCTGCAAGGTGCGGGTAAAACAACGTCGGTGGCAAAGCTTGCTAAGTTTTTACAAGAGCGCGAAAAGAAAAAAGTGATGGTGGTCAGTGCCGATGTCTATCGGCCCGCAGCGATACAGCAGTTAGAAACGTTGGCGGCTGAAGTTGGTGCTGTTTTTTTTCCGTCATCAATAGACCAAAAGCCCGAAGCCATTGCTAAAGATGCTATTGCTGCCGCTAAAAAGCAACACTTAGATGTGGTGCTTGTCGATACGGCTGGTCGATTAGCTATTGACGACGCGATGATGGCTGAAATACAGGGCCTTCAAAAAGCTATCAACCCCATTGAGACCTTATTTGTTATTGATGCAATGATTGGGCAAGATGCGGTGAATACAGCCAAGGCATTTAATGAGGCCTTACCCTTAACGGGTATTATTCTCACTAAGGCCGATGGTGATGCGCGTGGTGGTGCGGCTTTATCCGTAAGAGTTACCACCGGGAAGCCCATTAAATTTATAGGTATGGGCGAAAAAGTTGATGCGCTTGAGCCTTTTCACCCCGATCGTATTGCCTCGCGTATCTTGGGTATGGGAGATGTGCTCTCGCTTATCGAAGACGCTGAGCGCAACATCGATAAAGAAAAAGCCCAAAGGTTAGTTGAGAAGGTCCAAAAGGGAACCCGTTTTGACCTTAATGATTTAAAAGAACAGCTGCAACAAATGAACAATATGGGCGGTATGTCTGGCATGTTAGAAAAAATGCCAGGTATGGGTAATATGACCCAAATGGTTGAGCAGGCTAATATGGGCGGCCAATTTAAAAAGATGGAAATTATTATCGATTCGATGACGCCCGTTGAACGAAAAAACCCTGACATATTAAACGGTTCGCGCAAGCGCCGTATTACGCAAGGTTCTGGTACGCATCTACAAGATTTAAATCGTCTGCTTAAGCAACACAAGCAAATGGCAAAGGTCATGAAAAAAATGAAAGGCGGCGGCATGAAGAAAATGATGCAAGGCCTTGGCGGAATGATGGGCGGTGCTGGTGGAGGAGGCGGTTTACCACCTGGCCTAGGACGTTAAAACTAGGCGGCTGCCCACATTTCCCCTTGAATGCTGCCATTTAATGTTCCCGTTAGGTTGCTAAAGGGTTATGGTTTTTAATCTGTCATGCCCTCAGCAAGCCCTAGTAGCAAAGTTCATCAAAATAATAGGAGTAAGAGGCTGTTTTTAGCCTTTAAAGCCTATACACCCGGATTTTTTTCCCGTAAACTGCGTCGCCTTCTCGGCACTAGATTTGTTCCTCGTGAATGCTCTTTGCCTGAGTTAATGACATTAGAATTTGTCTTGCCGTGAGGCAATACTTTAATTAAAAATTGATAGGATAGAAGCCAATATGGTTACCATTCGTTTATCTCGTGGCGGTTCTAAGAAACGTCCATTTTACCATTTAACTGTTACCGACAGCCGCGTTGCTCGCGATGGTCGTTTCCTTGAGCGCGTTGGGTTCTTTAATCCTGTTGCTCGTGGCCAAGAAGAGCGCGTACGCATCGATCAAGAACGTGTTGATTTTTGGATGTCAAAAGGTGCTCGACCTTCAGAGCGTGTTGCTAAATTATTGAAAGACCAAGCTAAAGCTGCTGCTTAATCACTGTTATTTTTAGTGATTTTACCAAGATAAGAGCAATGCCCAGTGCTTGTTTTATTCTCGTGTAAATATATTTGTAGGCCCGATAAAACAGTTAGGCGATGTACGGATTAATGAGTTTATTTAACAATTTGTATAGTTATGAGTAATCTTATTAATGTGGGTCGTGTAACGGGTGCGCACGGCATTAAAGGGTGGGTAAAAATACACTCCCAAACCGAGCCTAGCGACAATATATTTAACTATGAACCTTGGTACGTAAAAACAGCCCATGGCGTCAAAGCAATAGAGCTACTAGAGTGGCGTAACCATGGTAAAGGTTATGTTGCTCAATTAAAGGGAATTGATGACCGCAACCAAGCAGAGGCTTTTTGTCCTGTTGTTATTGCGGTAGAAAAAGATAGATTGCCAAGCTTAGAAAAAGATGACTTTTACTGGTTTGACCTTGAGGGTTGTCGAGTGATTAGTGTTTTTGATGACGTGACATTTGATCTTGGGCTGGTTCAACGTGTTATGCCAACTGGCGCCAACGATGTTTTAGTGGTTGCGGGGGATGATCAGAGTGTTGATCAAAATGAGCGTTTGATACCTTATGTTCTTGGCCAATTTGTCACCCAAGTTAATATTGAAGATAAAGTTATTCATGTTGACTGGGATCCTGAATTCTAAGGGATAAGCTTTAAGGGATGAGCTTAGTGGATAAGTTTTAAGGCAGCAATAATATTTATAGTAAGTAATAGAGAGCACAGAGCGCTTTAATTTTTGAGGGATCATCGACTATGAAAAAAATAGCCATAGTCACCTTATTTCCTGAAATGTTTTCTGCTCTAACAGACTACGGCATTACCAGCCGAGCTATCAACCAAGGTTTGTTAGCAATTACTTACGTTAATCCTCGAGAGTTTACTGAGGATAAACACCAAACCGTTGATGACCGTCCCTATGGGGGTGGGCCTGGCATGGTGATGAAGATAGAGCCATTAAAAGCGGCTATCGAGCAAGCGAAGGCTTTTCTA
>CAXMPB010000193.1:0-5939 GCA_964195035.1 Cellvibrionaceae bacterium
CGACCTTGGCCGGTATCGCGTTCTCCAGTGCATCGGTGGCTTTGGTGCATGGTATGAGTCGTCCTATAGGTGCATTTTTTCACGTGCCTCATGGGCTGTCTAATGCGATGTTATTACCTAGCGTTACGGCTTTTTCTATACCTGCAGCGCCTGAACGATATGCAGATTGTGCACGAGCGATGGGTATTGCTACTGAGCAAGACAGTAACGATGTAGCCAACCAAAAACTATTAGTTGAACTTAGCGCCTTAAACGATGAGTTAGCGGTGCCTAGTCCTGAGCAGTTTGGGATAAAGCGCGACGAGTTCTTCAAAGTTTGTGAAACCATGGCCGAGCAAGCATTAGCCTCTGGTTCTCCGGGCAATAACCCGATCGTACCGTCAATTGCCGAGATGGTTGCTATCTACCAAGGGCTGTGGGATTAACTCTCACAAATACATTATTTTTTATAACTCTATTTATTTAGGAATTATCTATGAATACTATCGGACACTTAATTAACGGTGAAAGTAACAACGACGCCGAACGCACTCAAGATGTTTTTAACCCCGCAACGGGTAAAGCGCATCGACAAGTCGCACTAGCTTCTGTCGAAACTGTAGAGCAGGCAATTAGTGCAGCACAAGCCGCATATCCAGCATGGCGCAATACTCCGCCGCTAAAACGCGCGCGCGTGATGTTTAAGTTTAAGGAATTACTTGAAGCCAATGCCGATAAAATTTGCGAGCTAATAGGCGAAGAGCACGGCAAAATATCACATGATGCGGCGGGTGAATTACAACGCGGTATCGAGAATGTGGAATACGCTTGTGGCGTGCCAGAATTATTAAAAGGCGAGCATAGCAAAAATGTTGGACCCAACATTGATTCATGGAGTGAGTTTCAGCCATTAGGTGTTGTTGCCGGTATTACACCCTTTAATTTCCCTGCAATGGTGCCACTTTGGATGTACCCGATGGCTATTGCCTGTGGTAACTGTTTTATCCTAAAACCATCAGAGCGCGATCCAAGCTCAACATTGTTTATTGCTGAGTTATTAAAAGAAGCGGGTTTACCCGATGGTGTAATGAATGTCGTCAATGGCGATAAGGTTGCGGTTGATGTGCTATTGACTGATCAGCGTGTTAAAGCTGTTAGCTTTGTGGGTTCAACCCCAATCGCTGAGTATATTTATTCTACCGCTACGGCTAATGGCAAGCGTTGTCAGGCTCTAGGTGGCGCAAAAAATCATGCCATCGTAATGCCAGATGCCGATATGGACAATGCTGTCAATCAGCTACTAGGTGCTGCATTTGGTTCATCTGGCGAGCGCTGTATGGCTCTATCTGTTGCCGTGGCTGTTGGCGATGCTGCTGGTGATATCTTAGTTGAAAAAATGTCTGAGGCAATGAAAGCCCTTAAAGTGGGTGCCTATAGCGATAGCAGCAATGATTTTGGTCCTGTTATTACATGCCAGCATCGCGATAAAGTCGTGGGTTATATTAATCATGCCGAAGAGCAGGGCGCGAAGATTGTGGTTGACGGACGCAACCCACAGGTTGAAGGTTTTGCCGATGGTTACTTTGTTGGCGGTACCTTAATCGATAATGTAACGGTTGATATGACAAGTTATAAAGAAGAAATCTTTGGCCCAGTATTGCAAGTGGTACGCGTAGCAACTATGCAAGAGGCGATGGATTTAATTGATGCCCACGAATATGGCAATGGTACTTGTATCTTTACCCGTGACGGTGAAGCGGCGCGTTATTTTGCGGATAATATACAAGTAGGTATGGTGGGTATCAACGTACCACTACCTGTGCCTGTTGCTTATCACAGCTTCGGTGGTTGGAAGCGTTCATTGTTTGGTGACTTGCATGCATACGGTCCAGATGCAGTGCGCTTTTACACCAAGCGTAAGACTATTACTCAGCGCTGGCCTTCTGCCGGAATTCGTGAAGGTGCATTGTTTTCAATGCCAACCTAAGTACAACTAAGATTGCTTGTACTTTAAGCACTAAGGCTAGTCTTTTCTTATAGATAGGCTAGCCTTTTTTATGACTATAAAAAATCCAACAATATTAATCAGAAAAATTTTAGGATAAAAAGTGACAGCTCAGCGGCGCGAAAAAGGCTCATCTATTACCCGAGTACTCGAAATTATAGAGGCTATTTCTCGTGCAGAGAGACCTATGTCACCCGCTGAATTATCATTTCTACTCGATATTCCTAAGCCCAGTATTCATCGTCTTCTTCAGCAACTTGAAGCTGACAGTTATGTTCAAATTAATATGCGTGGCTTGTTGGTGCCTGGTGATCGGATGCATAGTATCGCTTTAGGGGTGCTTCATAGCAGCCGATTTAAAGCGTTGCGTCAGGCCATTTTAAAAAGTCTAGCCGAAACCATTGGTGAAACCTGTGGTATCGCTATTCCCGATGGCACCGAGATGATTTACTACGATCGTGTTCAAACTAATTGGCCGTTGCGAATTCATTTACCTGTCGGCAGCCATACGCCTGCATGGTGTACTGCCAGCGGTAAGCTTTATTTAAGCTCTCTGCCCAAAGAACGCCGTCACCGCATTATAGATAAACTGTCACTGAAAAAATTGGCACGTAATACCTTAATCGAGCCCGAGTCATTAGAAGCCGAGCTTTTAATGATTCAGGCAAATGAGTTAGGGACTGATAACGAAGAATTCATTGATGGTATGGTTGCCTGCGCGGTACCCATTAAAGATCAGGACGGCAAGTTGTTTGCTTGTCTTTTTACCCATGCCCCCGTGATCCGTAAAAGTCTAGATGAATTACTAGCTTTTGATTCAGTATTGCGCCAGGCGGCCATCGAGGTAGGTGATTTACTTAAAGAGCAATAAGCGGCCACGATTCAAAACAGCCCATTTTAGGCTAAGCTACTTGCAGAGCTTAGGGTCAGATATCTTAGTTGCATCCATTAGACATACCCGGTCAGGGTAATGACAGAATTTTCATAGTTAGTTGATGAATTAAAAAATTAGCAACAATTTACAATAAAGAATGTGTTTTTGATATTATGCTTCTTTAATCTTATCGAATAGTTACTTATGAAAATTTCCTCCGGTACCGTTACAACTTTCCATTATCGCTTACTTAAAGACGATCAAGAATTAGAAAACTCTAGTGCTGGCGAGCCTATGGCTTATCTTCATGGTCATAAAAATATTATAGGTGGCTTAGAAGACGCAATGGAGGGGCATGAAGTTAATGACGAGTTCACTGTGACCGTCCCGCCAGAAAAGGCCTATGGCTTTCGTACAGATAATTCAGTACAGCGTGTGCCTATAAAGCACCTACACAATGCAAAAAAACTTAAGAACAAGCTAAAGCCCGGTATGCTTGTACATATCAATACTGAAAAAGGTGATAAGCAAGCTAGAGTTGTAAAGGTGGGGCGTTCGGTAGTTGACGTTGATACTGATCACCCTCTAGCGGGTGCTACTTTGACGTTTGAAGTGAAGATTGAAAGTATTCGTGAAGCCAGTGCCGAAGAAATCGCCCATGGACATGCACATGGAGCCGGTGGACATCATCACTAATATAAAAACTATTGATGCTTTTTGATTGAGGTGGGCGTTAAGGCCGAGTGCATTGTTTAATGTGGCCTGTCGCGAACGGCGCTAAGTTAAGGCGTTGTAATATCGATTTGTTGCCTCTCGTCATTCCCGCGCAGGCGGAAATCTATCTAAAAGATGTCACTATTTTTAACATAGATTTCCATCTACCAAAGGCCCAGTCTCTTTTCTTCGCAATTCACCTTGCACGCGGGGATGATGGTAAAGGGTTATAACTATACAAAAAAGACGTAACTTAGCATTATTCTAGTCTGCTCCCCTTTCCTAGCTTATGGCCCCTGTCGTTCGCACGCGTTTGGCGCCTTTGATAATCGTTTTGGGTTGAGCCGCTAATCTTCTTTTTTTGTTAGTGTCATCAATCATGTTTTTAAACGCAATCAAAAAACCTGCGACTATAAATGCACCTGGCGGCAAAATAGCCACTAAAAATCCTGGGTAATTCTCGCCAAATAAATCGAGCTCCCAAGCTCTGGCACTTTCGCCAAAAAGTAGTTGCATATTTGCAAATAAAGTACCTGATCCCAAAACCTCACGTATTGCACCAATACAAAGGAGGACTAATAAAAATCCTGTTCCCATCATAAAACCATCAATAGCCGAGGGTATGACTTTATTTTTACAGGCGAAGGCGTCAGCACGCCCAAGAATTGCGCAATTAGTCACAATTAGCGGAATAAATATTCCAAGAATTTGATAAAGCTCAAAGGTATAGGCGCGCATTAATAATTCAGTGCAGGTGGTAAACGATGCGATAATCATTACAAAGACAGGTAGTTTAACGGCATCGCTAACAATGTTACGAATCAGCGATACGGCAATGTTTGAGCCGACTAAAACCAATAGTGTGGCGATACCTAAACCGATAGCATTGACGACCGAGCCACTAACCGCAAGCAAAGGACATAAGCCAAGCAGTTGAACTAATGCCGGATTGTTAGACCAAAGGCCATTTTTGCTTATCTCACTATAGCTCACAGCGTCAGAGCTTACGTCTACTGCCGCTGAGCCTTGCTCGTCGAGTGGTAATTCTATTTCATCACTTATTGTATTCATCGTTAAGTCGTCACTGTTATCAGCTTAATAGTATTCATTGTTTATTTTTAATTTCTGTTGCCGCATCAAAAAGCAGAAGCTGGCTACGTTCAGCAAATTCTAATACTTTACGAATTTGTTGAACCACCGCCCTAGGTGTAATAGTTGCCCCGGTGAATTGGTCAAAATCACCACCATCTTTTTTAACTTTCCATTGGTTAATAGTTGGCTTAGATAAGGATTTATTTTC
Source organism: Cellvibrionaceae bacterium (assembly GCA_964195035.1). Taxonomy (GTDB): domain Bacteria; phylum Pseudomonadota; class Gammaproteobacteria; order Pseudomonadales; family Cellvibrionaceae; genus CANLBN01. The sequence continues at coordinate 4,873 of CAXMPB010000193.1, forward strand.
AAAGCTTCTAATCCATGCGCTTTTTTTAATATCGACTTTGTCGCCAAGGCCTGGTGTTTCTATATGCTTTAACACACGCACGCCAGCAATGCTGCCGTCACTATTAACACCCGCAATCATTTTTATATCACCGCTGTAACCATCGGGTGCAACAGTGGGAATAATAACCGCAATAATTTTTTGATTGTTGCGCGCAATATGAATGTCGCCACCATTTTTTAAGCCAAGCTCAGGCCATGCGGATTTTGGAATAGCAACAATGTCTAGCAACAAATCATTATCGATTTGCTCTGCAGGTATTATTTCAAATAAGGCTTTTTCTGCGGCTTTACGCTCAGCTAAAGCGATAGTTTCTTTTGTACCCTCGTAGGTCACAGCCAGAATGCCTGCAGTGAGTAATGCAAATAAAAAAAGTAAAATACTATTTTTACTCATCGATAGCGAAATAGACGTCGAGCTGGATTTGACAGACTTCATGAATCGCGACCTCGAGTAGCCCGTGTTGAATTTGCATGGCCATAAGTACGCGGCAGTGTGTAGTAGTCGATAAACGGTGCGGCAAAGTTCATCAGTAGTACAGCAAAGGCGATGGCATCGGGGTAATTACCCCATACGCGAATAATATAAATTAAAATACCAATGCCTGCGCCATAAATAATGCGACCTTTATTGCTAACTGCAGAGCTTACTGGCTCGGTAATAATAAAAAAAGCACCAAGCATTGTGCCGCCAGAAAACAAGTGAAGCATTAATGAGCCCCCACTTTCTGAGTTGCCGCCGCCATAAAATAAAAATGTCATCACGCTTAATGCAAGCAACATACTGACGGGGGCATGCCAAGTAAACACACGTTTGTAGAGTAGCCATATACCACCGGCTAAAAAAGCAACATTCACCCACTCCCAGCCAGCACCTGCAAAATTTGCGAGCGAGAATAAAGGCTGTGCTACATTAATCTGCTCAACAAGTAGGCCTTGCTGCGTTTTAAATAAGTCGAGTGGAGTGGCGCCCGTATAGCCGTCTATAACTATTGAATCACCTAAAAATACAGACTCTAGTGCAGAGAT
>CAXMPB010000194.1:0-3800 GCA_964195035.1 Cellvibrionaceae bacterium
AAAAACGCTATCGGCCATTACACACTTTTCTTTATCACTTTTTCATTATCACTTATGTTTATGATTACCCTATAAGTTTTTAATAAGCCCTCGGCTAACTCTTAAAATACCTGCGTTACGCACACTTTTTCTGTAGGATGCGTCATCAAGTGGCATTACGAGAATAAACTGACCTCTAGCGGAGGTGCTATTTTGGACAAATTCTTGATTACATATACAAATAATTTAACAGCTACCATGCATAGCAATTCGTTTTCTATGTATCATGCGTAACTAATACCCATACACTCATTATTAAGGAGATGATGTGACCGATTTTGGACCAATGACTATGTTGGCTGATCGCTTTAGAGGCTTTTTACCCGTTGTTATCGACGTAGAAACCGGTGGTTTTAATGCACAAACAGATGCGCTTTTAGAAGTAGCAGCCGTCACATTATGCATGGATGGGCTCGGTATATTGGAAATAGACGAGATCTATAGCTACCAAGTCGAGCCTTTTCCTAACGCCAACATCGAAGAATCGGCAATAGAATTTACCGGTATTGATGTAGAGAGCGGCAATCGGGAAACAGAATCGGAAAGTAGTGCATTAAAAGATTTGTTTCAGCACATTCGCAGCTCAGTTAAAGCTAACGATTGCACCAGAGCCGTTATGGTCGCTCATAACGCGCATTTTGACCTGGGCTTTATGAATGCCGCCGCCAGTCGCTGTAATATTAAGCGCAATCCTTTTCATCCGTTTTCGTGTATGGATACAGCCACCTTAGGCGGCCTGGCCTACGGGCAAACAGTATTGGCAAAAGCCTGTAAAACAGCAGGCATAGAATTTAGTAATCGCAAAGCTCACTCGGCTGCTTACGATGCAGAAAAAACAGCCGAATTGTTTTGTGGCATAGTCAACAAATGGCAAGCTTTAGGTGGCTGGCCTTTAGTCAATAATCACATTGATGACTAATAAGAATGACGCGCATAAAAAAACCCGCTTTTTGCGGGTTTTTTTATGCGCGAGCTATTTTTATAGCCTTAGCCTTTGGTTTGTTAAGCGTTAATCTTTCGCAATGTTAACATCCATTGTTGGATAAGGGATGCCAATACCTGCTTCATCAAAGCGATTTTTAACTCTCTCATGAAAATCAAAGTGTACACCCCAATAGTCGGCACTATTTACCCAAGGTCGAAACACTAAGTTAACCGATGAATCTCCAAGCTCGACAACACCAATCGTCACCTCTTTATCTTTAAGTACGCGCTCGTCACTATCGGCAATATCTTTTAATATAGTTTTTACTTGCTCGATATTCGAATCGTAACTAACACCAATCACTAAATCGACGCGGCGTGTTGCCTGTGTTGAATAGTTAATAATATTAGAACCCATCACAGAGGCATTGGCAGCAATGATCGTTTTATTATCACCCGTTGTTAGCGTAGTAGAAAAAATAGATATGTTTTGAATAACTCCAGCAACACCGGCAACTTCTGCAAAGTCACCAACTTTAACAGGGCGAAATAATATTAATAATACACCAGCGGCAAAGTTAGCAAGCGAGCCTTGTAGCGCTAAACCAACGGCTAAACCAGCGGCGGCAATAATGGCAACAAACGAAGCTGTTTGTATGCCTATTTGGCCAAGGGCTGCAATAATAATCACCACCATGGCAATGTAGTAGAGTATGTTTTGCACAAACTGACTAACAGTAATGTCGACATTGCTAGCACTCATGCGTGCGCCAAGATAAGCTGTCGCTTTTTTGGCGATCCACCTACCCACAATAAAGATGGCAATCGCGGTTATAATTTTAATGCCATAAGCTGCAACAAATGTGACAACCTGTCCCATATTTTCTGCACTGAGCAATGATTCTATATTCATAGTAGTCCTTTCTCCTGAATAGTCATAAACAATGGGTTTTTATCTGGGTTTTCTTTTGTAAAAAAAGAGGTGAACTTTTATCTTATAATATGAAGATGTAAAGTTAGGATCTTATGTAATAATTGAATATTATTATGCTTTTATATTGTGCTTGATGTTACGTTAGCAACTCAATTAGATTTTTTTATTTATATGTTATTTTACGCTATTAATTTAATGCCATCTTAATACAGTTATCAATGGCTCATTAATGATTAGCTATACACCCTTAACTACAAACGCTTTTCTTGCAATGAACTAATAACGGCAACGGATCGACGATTTCTAGCCTTGTTTTTTATTGAGTTATTTGGCACTACTGGCTTGTTTTCACCAAAACCAATTGCAGTTAAACGAATAGCATCAACATTGTATTTGGCCACGATTAATCTAGCAATCGCTTGTGCTCGACGTTGTGACAGAGCTCTATTATATTCTTCACTTCCATCACTGTCAGTGTGGCCTTCAATAACAGCGCGAGTTAACGGATTATCGTTTAAAAAGTTAGCTACTTTTTCAACTTCTGAAAAAAACTCAGCGTCTATCACACTCGAATCAACCGCAAAATTAATATTAATTCTGATCGATTTAAAGTCTTTAATCAGTAAAAAACACCCTTTAGCATTAACTTTGGTATTCGCTGGTGTTCTATAGCATTCATCAATTGCATCATCAACGCCGTCGCGATCACTATCGATAAATAATAATTGTTTAACGATGCCATCATCGGCTGGACCTGTTTGTGCAAACACACTAAACGAACAAAACACCAACAACACTAAATACAAACATCCTTGCATAGAATTACACCTATTATTAATTGATAACATTAACTATTTATCACAAACTCATCAGCATCTTCCCATGCCCGAAACCGCTGTCGATATGCCGTAAGTGCCTGCTGATCAAACACTAAGGTTTCAACCCATTCATTGGGTTTATCGACTAACAATTCGCCTAAAAAATCAATAGCGAGTGAATCGCCTGAATAGTCTAGACCATTGCCATCTTTACCAACACGATTAACACCGACGACATAGGTCTGGTTTTCAATGGCTCGCGCCATCAACAAACTACGCCAGTGATGTGCTCTGCCCGATGGCCAGTTGGCCACACAGAGCATTAAATCGTAGTCATTTTTATTACGACAAAATACCGGAAAGCGCAGATCATAACAAACAGTTAACAAAATACGCCAACCCTTATAGGTGATAACGCAACGTTCATTACCTGCCTGATAACGTTTGTGCTCATCGGCCATTTTAAATAAGTGAACTTTATCGTATTGAAAAAAATCACCCTGAGGGGTTACAAATAGCATCCGATTAACAAAGCGTGGATTATTATTATCACTTATATTTTCAGCAGCAGATTCACTAACATTGGCATCTTGAAGAGAGAGGTCACAAGCAACACTACCGGTAATCGCCGCGCCTAATAATTTAGCTTGCGCCTGCATCCATGCAACAGTACCGTTAGTATCATTCATCCTCTCAGGCTCTATTGTAAAACCAGAGGTAAACATCTCTGGCAGTACAATAAGGTCTGTCTTACCTTTCAGAGCAAGAAACTTTTCTTCTAACATCTGTCTATTAGCGACTGGATCGAGCCAACTTAAGTCGGTTTGCACCAAGGTTGTTCTTAATTGAGTCAATACTTTCATACTTCACTCATGTTTGCATACGTTCAATATCGCCTGCTCACTTATGTAAGTCCTTTTTATAAAACGCACCACAACCATATACTTTACGAATATATCACAGCAACAAAAATAACGATGAGGCCATGCTAGCCATATGAAAGCATATAAACAGAGCGCTAGCTTTAACCCATAGCAGACTTAGCTAGCCGTGTCTTCACTAGCAGCATCTTCAGGCACTGCTAT
>CAXMPB010000195.1:0-8376 GCA_964195035.1 Cellvibrionaceae bacterium
TCTGCAACTATTTTTTGTGAGTGACAATATGGTACATTGCACTCCAGTTAATTAGCTCGATAGTCAATGCTAAAAAGTATGGCTTTATAACTTCGAATAACAACAGATAACAACAAATAGGGGTTTGTGTGCAAAGTATTATAGTTGCCGGTGGCTGGTTAATGCTGCCGCTTATTTTGTGTTCTATTGCCATGATTGCCATTAGCATAGAACGTTTTTGGACGCTAAACCCTAAAAGAATCGCTCCCAAATACCAGCTTGCTCAAGTGTGGTCATGGATCAAAAATAACGAAGTCAATGCCGAGCGCTTGCGTGAGCTAAAACAGTCATCGGAGCTCGGTGTTATTTTAGCGGCAGGCTTGAGTAACTCTCGCAATGGCCGAGAGACAATGAAAGACAGTATTCAAGAAGCCGCTAATCAAGTCATTCACTCCATGGAGCGCTACATTGGTGCGTTAGGTACCATCGCTGCTGTAGCACCCCTGCTGGGCTTATTAGGCACGGTGCTTGGCATGATTAAAGTCTTTGTGGCGATCGAGCTTCAGGGTACGGGTAATGCCGGTGCATTAGCCGGTGGTATCTCCGAGGCATTAATTACCACAGCGGCAGGTTTGTTAGTCGCAATTCCTGCGATGATTGCACATCGCTTTTATATCCGCAGAATCGATTCCTTAGCTATAACCATGGAGCAAGAGGCTATTAAATTAGTCGATGCGCTACATAGTGATCGTCGTGTCGATGTGAAGTCTTAAGATTATGGAATTTCGTCGACAAGTCAGAGAAGAAGAAAGCATTAATCTAACCCCGTTGATTGATGTCGTCTTTTTGCTATTGATATTCTTTATGGTTTCAACCACCTTTACTAAAGAGACGCATCTTGCGGTAGATCTTCCAGAAGCCTCTGCTGAGGCCATAACGGTTGTGAAAAAAGGCATTGATATAGTCGTGCGCCAAAATGGAGATTACGCCATCAATGGTAAAAATATTATCAACAATCAAGCCAACACACTCTACCGGGCATTAGAAATAGAAGCAGCGGGGGATAATAGTCAGCCATTGGTAATCACCGCCGATGCAAAAGCATCACATCAGGCAGTCGTGCGTGCTATGGATGTGGCTGGCAAGCTTGGTTTTGAGCAATTACGTATTACCACCCAAGAGCCAGTTATTAAGCCTTAAGGGCTTTTGGCATAGTTTTATGGCTTAGTTTTTTGGCTTGGCTTTCTTTTCTTAATAAGGCTTCAACAGTCTTCAATGGTTATTATTTAAAAAGGCAGTCCTTTGAGCAAATCGAGGCAATCGTTACTGCATCAATTTTTTCTTAAGCTTTGGTATCAGCAAGGCTTTCAAAGCCGTCTGCTTTCTTATTGTTTTTTACCTCTGGCAAGCTTATACAAATTAATTGCGAGCATTATACGAACTCAAGATAGTAGACAAGCTAGGCAGCTATCGGTCCCTGTTATTGTTGTCGGCAACATTACCGTTGGTGGCACGGGTAAAACCCCTGTTGTTATTGCTTTAGCGGCGGCCTTAGGAGCGCATAATAAGTGTGTTGGCATTATTAGTCGTGGTTATGGTGGTAGTCACGATCGTAATGCGAGCGTAAGGCCGTTATTAGTGAGTCCACAAACACCCGTCAACTTGAGTGGCGATGAGTCTTTACTGATCGCTAAAGAGACACAATGCCCTGTAGTTATAGGCCGCAACCGTCGAGAAGCTGCCGAATACTTACTGAGTATGTTTCCAGAGATAGATGTCATCCTTAGTGATGATGGACTTCAACATTACAAGCTTTACCGCTCGCTAGAAATCGTCGTTGTTGATAATAAGCGTGGTTTAGGCAATCAATTTTGCCTACCAGCAGGACCGTTACGTGAACCAATCGAGCGCTTAGCTGAGGTTGATTGGGTGTTATTTAACACGCAAGAGGGCGATTTTTGCGATGCGACAAAACAAATGATCACCTCGGCGCTACCAAGGGCCAAATGTCAATTGGCCTCTGTGAGTCTAAAGCCTAATACGTGGTTAAATATTGGGTCGCAGCTGACGTATGAATTAAATGAGCCAACTTGGTACCAGGCACATAGCCAGACGAGCCAACAGAAAGTCACGGCAATTGCGGCCATTGGTAACCCACAGCGTTTTTTTGATACAGTAGCCTCCTTGAATATCAAGGCGAACACCTTAGCCTTTGATGATCACCATGAGTTTGCGGCAGATGATTTTGTGGCTGATGTTGATAATCTTGTACTGATGACATCCAAAGACGCGGTAAAGTGTGCCAGCTTTGCCAATGAATACTGCTGGTCTTTAAGCGTAACACTGCAGTTGCCCAAGACACTTATTGATGACGTTTTAAGACTTATTAATAAGCCACATAAAGATTCTTAAATTTAAAATCCCTCAATTAAAAATGAATGTTATGTTTACTGTTATTATTCCATCAAGATTTAGCTCATCACGATTACCGGGTAAACCTTTGGCGATGATTGCTAATAAAACTATGATTCAACGCGTATACGAACAAGCGGCCAAGTCTGATGCATCTCGCGTTATCGTTGCAACAGATGATGCTCGTGTTGTTGATGCGGTCACAGCTTTTGGCGGTGAGGTTTGCATGACTCTCGCTACACATGTCTCTGGTACCGATCGATTACAAGAGGTTTGTCGTCAATACCAATTAAGTAGCCATGATATTGTGATAAACGTACAAGGCGATGAGCCATTAATACCGCCGTCGGTGATTAATCAAGTTGCCAATAATTTACAAAAAAATACTCAAGCGGCGGTCGCCACCTTAAGTGAACCAATTGTTAACCTAGATGACTTTAACAATCCTAATATTGTGAAAGTTGTAGAGGATAATGCTCATTGTGCGTTATATTTTTCTCGTGCAACTATTCCTTATCATCGCGACCTTAAACCTTTTGATATTGCGGGACAATCTAGTGATGAGCCATTAATACAACGTCATATCGGTATCTATGGTTATCGCGTTGATGCTTTAAATGAATTTGTGACTTGGCCCGTGGCTGCACTCGAGTCTATCGAATGTCTCGAGCAACTTCGCTTTTTAGCGAATGAAAAAAAAATCCATATAGAGCAATCTTGCGAGGCAGTTCCTGGAGGCATTGATACACCAGAGGATTTAGTTCGCATCAACGCATTATTTGTCGATGCGTAAATTCAGTGTTATTAATAAGCAGCGTTTGTCATGAAAGTGAATGTTTTATTCGTATGCCTTGGCAATATTTGTCGATCACCAACGGCACATGGTTTATTTCAATACCACGTCGATCAAGCTAATTTATCTGACTCTATTCTTGTCGATTCAGCAGGTACTGGCGCTTGGCATGTGGGCGAACCTCCCGATAGACGTGCACAATCGGCAGCCTTAAACAAAGGTTATGACATTGGCCATTTGCGGGGTCGATGCGTCGAAAGTCATGACTTTTTACACTTTGATTATATTTTAGCAATGGATTATCAAAACTTACATGATTTGCAAAAAGTTAAGCCTAATAACTACAAAGGCGTTCTTGGTTTATTTTTAATGATTGCAGATGGTATGCTCGAGGATAGAGCTATAAGCGATAAAACACTAGAAGTGCCAGATCCGTTTTACGGTGATAGCGCTCATTTTAAAAAAGCCATCGCATTAATTGACAATGGCTCTAAAAATTTACTAGATAGAATTAGAGAAAATCATGACATCTGATTTTTTAGAGCAGTGCCACAAAAATTATAATTTACAGCCATTAAATACATTGGCAGTACCGTCAACTGCCGAGTATTTTATCGATATTAGTGACGAGTCCTTATTATTAGATGCCTTGGCATTTTCCCGTGATAATAATTATCCATTAACGCTATTGGGTGGTGGCAGTAATGTTTTGTTACCCGATAATATCGCTGGCCTCGTCATTAAAATATCGACCCATGGGCGTTCAACATTATCTGAAACTGATACTGATATAGTTATTCGATTTGATGCAGGTGAAAAATGGCATGACATCGTTTTATGGTGTGCTCAAAAAAAATTATATGGCATTGAAAATTTAGCACTGATTCCAGGAACTATGGGTGCAGCACCGATTCAAAATATTGGCGCTTACGGTGTCGAGTTAACGAGTTGTTTAGAGTCAGTTGAAGGGTTGTATTTGGCATCTAATACAAACTTTATGTTAACTAATAAAGAGTGTCTGTTTTCTTATCGCGATAGTGTTTTTAAACAAGCGCTACGCGACAAAGTGATTATTACACACGTGACGCTTAAGTTAAGTAAAGTCCCAAAGCTACAGTTAGAATATCCGGCTTTAATAGAACAATTATGCAAAGATAATGTGCGGTTGGAATCATTGTCATCATTAGATGTTGCTAGGGCCGTGATGGCTATCCGCCAAACAAAATTACCTGATCCACGTCAGCTACCCAATGCAGGAAGTTTTTTTAAAAACCCAATTGTTGATGAGGTAAGCTATGAAAAAATTCATAATGCATATCCTGCTGTTATTGCCTATTCGATGGACAATAATTGTTATAAGTTAGCGGCGGGTTGGTTAATCGATCAAGCAGGGTGGCGAGGTAAAGTAGTTGATGATATTTGCATGCATCAAAAACAGGCATTAGTATTAACTAATCCTAATGGCTGCACCACAAAAGAGGTGTTGCTTTTTGTCAATAAAGTATGCGAGTCTATCAACAACAAATTTGGAGTCACATTAGAGATAGAGCCTATACAATTATAGGGCTAATCCAATTTTAGCGCTGATACGAAATTGATGTGTGAAATAAATTATTATCAAGATAGTGTTAATTTAATAGTTAGATATACCCTATAAATATTAAGAATCATATCTAGAGAAGTAGTCTATGGAGAGGATTAAAATATTAGTGGTCGACGACCATGATTTGATGAGAACAGGTCTTGTGCGTATTCTCAATGATATTGATGATTTCTCTGTTATTGGTGAGGCTAGTAGTGGCGAGGAAGCCATTAGTTTGTCTCGCTCGCTTGTGCCTGATGTGGTGTTGATGGATGTTAAAATGCCAGGTATTGGTGGCGTTGAAGCGACCAAGAGAACTTTGGTGCATAATCCTCAAATAAAAATTATTGCGATAACTTCTTGCGAAGATGATATTTATCCAAGCCGTTTGTTACGAGCTGGAGCCTTCGCTTATTTAACAAAGCGCACAGAGCCTGCCGAAGTGATTAAAGCCATTAAAATGGTTGTTGCAGGTAAGCCTTATTTTAGTCAAGAAATTGCACAACAGCTTGCGCTAAAAAATACCCGTTTATTGCACGATGCCGATTCGCCTTTTGAGCAGCTTTCTCAGCGAGAGTTGCAAATAGCAATGATGACCGTACGCGGTGAAAAGCCAACGGCTATTGCAGAAAAACTAAATATTAGTGCAAAAACAATCAATAGCTATCGGTATAGAATTTTTGAGAAGTTTAATATTAGTAATGATGTTGAACTTGTTCATTTTTCCATTAAACACAACGTATTTGATGTAGATACATTAGAATAGTAGCGTTTATTCCATCTTCCATGTTTATTTTTTAGCCAATGCCTGACACCTCTTTTGATCACAAGCAATTTCTTATCAACGTAAGCACTCGTCCAGGTGTTTATCAAATGTTTGACGTCCACAGTAAAATTTTATATGTGGGTAAAGCTAAAAATTTAAAAAAACGATTATCCAGTTATTTTAGAGGCTTGCTTTCAGATGAACCCTCTATCGGGCAGGCCGGCTTAAGTTTAAAAACACAGATGCTGGTAAGTAAGATTGCTGCTATTGAAGTGACGATGACAGAGTCTGAATCAACTGCATTAGTGTTAGAGCAAAATTTAATCAAAGCACTAAAGCCACCCTATAATATTTTATTAAGAGATGATAAATCTTACCCCTATATTATTATTTCCGATAACACGTATCCACGCATTGCTTTTCATCGAGGCTCGCGTAAGAAAAAAGGCAACTACTTTGGCCCGTACCCCAATGCAAGTGCCGTATTTCAATCGTTAAATTTTTTGCAAAAAACATTTCGCATTCGCCAATGTGAAGATAGTGTCTTTAAAAATCGAAGCCGTCCTTGCCTGCAATATCAAATTAATCGCTGTAGTGCACCTTGTGTTGATTATATTTCACCAAAAGATTATCAGGCAGATATCGCTCATGTGAACATGTTTTTAAAGGGGCAATCTAATAATCTGATGAAACAGCTTGCCGATGAAATGGAGAGCGCTGCCGACGATCTAGATTTTGAAAAAGCGGCAATATTACGCGATCAAATTAGTGCCTTGAGACGCATTCAGTCTGATCACGACATGGAGTCAGGCTCTGGAAGTATCGATATTTTTGCGCTCACCAAACAATCGACACAAGTTTGTGTCCATGTGGTGTTTATTCGTGACGGGCGAATCTTAGGCAGTAAAAGTTATCTGCAAGAAGATAAACTCGATGAGTCGGAGCAAGAGTTTTTATTGGCGTTTATGTCACAGTTTTATTTGGCTAGTGGTGTGCGTGAAGTGCCTAATGAAATTATTGTCAATAAAGAAATATCAAGTGAAGATAAGCAATTATTTAGCCGTGTATTAGCCGATAAAGTACAGCGTAAAATTAATGTCTTGTTTAAGGTTATTTCTCAGCGCCAAAAATGGTTACAAATAGCGGTAGGTGCTTCTGAGCAAAACCTATTACAGCATTTGGGTACAAAGGCGAGTTTATTAAAGCGCTTTCAAGCATTACAAGAGATTCTTGGTTTAGATGAGGCGCCTAAGCGTCTAGAATGCTTTGATATTAGTCACACTGGTGGCGAGTTAACGGTTGCATCCTGTGTGGTATTTAACCAGCAAGGAGCGCTTAAATCAGATTATCGACGCTTTAACATCGATGGCATTACTGGTGGTGATGATTATGCTGCGATGGAGCAAGCATTAACGCGCCGTTACATCCGTTTGCAAAAAGGCGAGGGCGTCCACCCTGATATACTTATTATTGATGGGGGAAAAGGGCAGCTAAGTACTGCAAAAGCCGTATTGGATGAACTTGGTGTTCATCAAGTGATGCTATTGGGCATCGCAAAGGGTACAACGCGTAAAGCAGGATTCGAGACATTAGTATTTACCGATGGACGCGAACAAACATTAAATTCCGATTCGCCTGCACTCCATCTATTGCAAGAAATTCGCGATGAGGCACATCGTTTTGCCATTACCGGGCACAAAAGTCGTCGGGATAAAAAACGAAGAACATCGAGCTTAGAGGGAATTACTGGTGTAGGTGCTAAACGCAGAAAAGAGTTGTTAAGGCATTTTGGTGGTCTTCGAGTAATAGAGCAGGCGACGGTAGCCGATTTGATAAAAGTACCCGGCATTAGTAAAAAAATAGCGGAAGATATTTACAGCGCCCTGCGTAATGAGTAACGTGTAAGCCTATAACCTAAGGTAGTTTATTAATGAATCTTGCTAACCAGTTGACTTCTCTGCGAATCATCCTCATTCCGTTGCTAGTTGTCGTATTTTATCTACCTTATGAGTGGCGTTTTTGGGCCTCTAGCGCTATTTTTTCTATAGCGGCGATAACTGATTGGCTCGATGGTTGGGTGGCTCGTAAGTACAACCAAAGTACTGCTTTTGGCGCTTTTCTAGATCCTGTTGCCGATAAACTCATGGTTTCGGTTGCATTAGTACTGCTCGTCGAAGTTCACGACACCCCATTATTTGCGGTGCCTGCCATTATTATCATTTGTCGAGAAATTATCATATCGGCACTGCGAGAATGGATGGCAGAACTCGGTAAAAGAGCCAGTATGGCGGTATCGATGGTAGGTAAAGTGAAGACAACCTTACAAATGACGTCAATTATCGTGTTATTGCTTGATAACCCTCACGATCCTTCAATTTTACAACCGATTGGTTATATCTCGCTTTATGTCGCGGCAATTTTAACCTTATGGTCAATGGTGATTTATATTAAAGTTGCATGGCCCGATCTTAAAGCTGATATGTAGCATTATTGAAATACGAAAGGCTTTTCCGTCTTTATTCATAGTGGTCAAGGTCGGCACTTCAAAGCTGTAGGTTCTTTGCTCCTCGAAAACTGCTCCTGTATCGCCTAAAAGCGCCTACTGTTGGCGCCTAAAAGCATTACTGTTAGTGTTCTAATTAGTTACTGTGATGTAACGATGCGACATCGACATTCATTGCATTCATGGTGTTGTCGATTTGTGCTCCTGCGATATCGACATTCACAGCATTCATGGTGTTCGTCGATTTATGCTCCTGCAATATCGACATTCACGCCGTCCATGGTGTTCGAGAAAATCGCTGAGTTGGCATCAATTCTTAACTAAGGTTCCACCTGTTATTA
>CAXMPB010000196.1:0-5099 GCA_964195035.1 Cellvibrionaceae bacterium
AACAAAACTATCAGGCTGTTATTGTTGAAGGTGCTGGCAGTCCTGCAGAAATCAATTTACGCGAACACGATATTGCCAACATGGGTTTTGCCGAAGCAATTGATTGTCCCGTTATTATTGTGGCCGATATTGATCGTGGTGGTGTTTTTGCGCATTTATATGGCACCTATGAGTTGCTGAGCAAATCAGAACAAAAGCGCGTGCAAGGTTTTGTGATTAATCGTTTTCGCGGAGATGTCAGTTTATTAGAACCGGGTCTAAAATGGCTAGAAGAAAAAGTAGGTGTGCCCACGCTGGCAGTCATTCCTTATATTCCTAATCTTCATATTGAAGCCGAGGATAGTTTAGCCCAAAATCAAAACGCCGAGGGCGACATTAATTACCATCACTGTAAAATTGTTATTCCTATGTACCCTAGGGCCAGCAACCATACCGATTTTGATGTGCTAAGAATGCATCCACAAATAGACTGTCAATTTCAAAAAGAAAGCACACAATTTAATGGGGCTGATCTTATTGTTTTACCCGGCAGCAAGTATGTTCGTGGTGATTTACAATGGCTAAATGAGTCAGGCTGGAGCTCGCTAATCAAACGTCATTTACGTCTTGGCGGTAAAGTGATTGGTATTTGTGGTGGTTATCAAATGTTAGGGCGCTGCGTGCATGACCCCGATGCGATAGAGTCAGCCGCAGGATCGACCATTGGCCTAGACCTATTAGATATGGAGACAACGCTCACCGACAATAAAACATTACGTAATGTATCTGGTACTTTAATCGCTAATCAGATGAAGGCAGGTAACACTAAAAATAAAAAAATTAGTGTTAATGGCTATGAAATTCATGCGGGAATAAGCCAAGGGGCCGCCCTAAAAAACCCTTTATTACAACTTAAGTACGATAAAGGCAATGAATCAATTTTGTTTGATGACGGCGCAATGCATACAGATAACAACATCATGGGATCTTACCTTCATGGAATATTTGATGAGCCCGATATGCTGGAGTACTGCATGCGCTGGGCTCACCCGGTTGACGATGAATTTTCTATAAATGATGTAAATAATATTGATAAAAAATTGACGCATTTTAATTATCAGCAGTATAAAGATTTAGAAATAAATCGCTTAGCCGATGCAGTAGAAAAGGTTATGCCCTTAGAATCTATTTTAGCATTATTGAAATTAGAGAATAGGGCATGAAACCGGGCTCTTCTCAAAATAATTCTCTGTCAAATAGCTCTCTGTCTAATAGCTTTCAGAAAAATGACCCTTTACCGCTTCACGGCGGTGATATTGTTAGTGCAAGTCGGCAATATGATATTAGCATCGACCAATGGATCGATCTCTCTACCGGTATTAACCCCAGACATTATCCAATTGAAATTGATACCAGTAGCTTTCAACAGCTGCCTTATGTGCGCCCTGAATTTATAGAGGCATCAAAAAGCTACTATCAATCGTCGAATTTTATACCGGTTACGGGTACGCAAGCAGCCATACAACATCTGCCAGAATTATTAATGGATTTTCCAGTATTAATTCCACAAATAGGCTATCAAGAGCACGCCAACTATTGGCAACATAAAGGCGCTGCTATTCATTATTATCCCTCTCTAGAAAAACAAGAGCAGATTGATTTTATTGACAACACGCTGAGTGAAAATCCTGAACAACACTTAGTGGTTATTAACCCTAATAATCCAACGGGTGTATTACTTGCAAAACAAAAACTGCTGTCTTGGGCTCAACAATTAGCGCCGCAGGCCTATTTAATTATCGATGAAGCCTTTATTGATACAACCGTAGAGCAAAGTGTTCTAGACCAAAACTTACCAGACAATATTATTGTATTACGTTCTTTTGGTAAATTTTTTGGCCTTGCAGGCATTCGACTAGGCTATTGCTTTGCGAATGAAAATATATTGTCTGCATTACAAGCTCGTCTTGGCTTGTGGCAAATTAATGGTCCAGCTCAAACACTTGCCATTAAGGCTTTACAAGATGAAACCTGGCAGCTTCAGGCAAAAAAAGACATTAAATCTAATGCTAAATTCATGCAGAAACTGTGCAAGCCTGTAATGTGCAATCTCAGTCATCATTCGCAATCAGAGTATCATTCTTGTTTATTCTTATCCTATAGAATGCCATATCTTTATGCGATGACATTAAGAGAGCATTTTGCGCGCTTAGGTATATTGTTACGCGTTATTGAGATAGACGAAAATGTTAACGACAAGCAAGCACTATTACGGATAGGCTTACTTGATGAATGCAATCAAACGCACGTAAAACGTGTACTTAACGCCTTTAATTCTGCCGCACAATATTTTTCTGACACTAACGTATCATTATGAAATTTTTCCCGTTATTTTATCAACTCCAAAACAAACATTGCTTGATTGTCGGTGCTGGCAAAGTGGCCTCGCGTAGGGCTAGGGCTTTATTGTCGGCTGGGGCAATCATCGATGTAATATCGCCGACAATATCAGCAGACTTGGGCTCGTTAGTTAAGGACAATGGCGGTGAATGTTATGAATTGTTTTTTGACCAACAACATATTACAAAAACCTATTTTCTTATCATAACGGCTACCGATGATTCTGAGGTTAATATCCGCGTTAGCCAATATGCCAAGGCAAACAACATACCTATCAATGTAGCCAGCGATCAATCTCTCTGTGATTTTATCTTTCCTTCCATTGTTGACCGCGACCCTTTAACCATAGCAATTTCTAATAATGGGTCATCACCAGTATTAACACGCTTATTAAAAGAGCAAATAGAGTTACTAATTCCTACTAGCTATTCAAAATTAGCGCGTTTTGTTGGAAAATATCGAGATAGAATTAAAACAATTATTCCTCATGCTAAAAATCGAGTGTTGTTTTTGGAAAGCATGTTACGCGGCCCTATTGCCATGGCTATTTTTTCTGGAAATACTGATAAGGCCGAACAAATACTAGAAAACACTTTGTCTGCCCGCGATTTTATAAAAAATACAAAAACAATACCTCAAGGCGAAGTTTATTTAGTGGGTGCGGGCCCAGGGGATGCTGAGCTGTTAACGCTTAAAGCTTTTCGGTTATTAAAGCAGGCGGATATTGTATTATATGATCGATTAGTTTCAGACGATGTGATGGCTCTGATTAAACCTGATGCAGAATTATTGTATGTTGGCAAACGACGGGACGATCATTCAGTACCGCAAGCTAGCATCAATCAGCTATTAGTTGATCACGCGAAACTTGGCAAGCGTGTTGTTCGCCTAAAAGGTGGTGACCCCTTTATGTTTGGACGTGGTGGGGAAGAGATTGAATCCTTGATAGATGAGAACATTCCTTTTCAAGTAGTGCCTGGTATTACAGCTGCCTCTGGCTGTTCTGCCTATGCCGGCATTCCTCTCACACATCGGGACTATGCCCAGTCGGTACAGTTTGTCACTGGGCAATTGCAAAACGGTAGCATTGATCTATGCTGGCAAGAATTAATTGCACCGCGAAAGACCCTAGTTTTTTATATGAGCTTAAAAAACTTAACGTTCATATGCCAGTCATTAATTGAGCATGGCATGAGTGCGACGATGCCCGTTGCATTAATAGAAAAGGGCAGTACGAGTGATCAACGTGTACTGGTATCGAATCTTAAAAAATTACCTGAAGAATTAAAGCGACAAAGCATTGGCTCTCCTTCTTTGTTTATTGTGGGCGAAGTTGTCCGGTTATCAGAAAAACTTGATTGGTTTAGTCGGCGGTAATTTATCGACGCATAAGGATAAGTATATGTCTAATTTCAGTTACACTGAAAGTGAAAAAGCGGCTATTTATAAAGTAATCTCTGAACGACGAGATATGAGACACTTTAATAATCAAGCAGTCGATGCGGATGTATTTAAGCGCATTTTATCGGCAGCGCAGATGGCACCTAATGTTGGCCTTATGCAACCCTGGCGTTTTATTCGGATTACAGATCGGCAAGTACGCGAATCTATTTTTCACTTAGTAGATGACGAAAGACAACTAACAGCCGTTGCTTTAGGCGAACAGAAGAAAGACTTTTTAAAATTAAAAGTAGAAGGTATTCTCGACTGCGCAGAGTTAGTTGTTGCCGCATTACCTGACAAGCGTGAACACTATGTTTTTGGAAGAAGAACATTGCCAGAAATGGATTTGGCCTCATTATCTTGCGCCATTCAGAACATGTGGCTGGCCTCTAGAGCTGAGGGCATTGGCATGGGTTGGGTTTCTCTGTTTGACCCTAATAGACTAATGACCTTATTAAATATGCCTGAGGGTAGCTTACCAATAGCTATCTTATGCATTGGTCATGTTGATGCATTTTATGAAAAGCCTATGCTCGTCTTAGAAAAATGGGCCAAAGAAAAGCCATTAGAAGAAATGGTCTATGAAAATTTCTGGCAAGAAAAATAAAATCATAAACCTTTTAATAACTGTTTCTTGAAAATGTATACCTTAAAAATATCATGACTATTGCTCTTACTATTATTTTATCCATATTGTTAGATTGCCTTTTAGGTGAGCCTAAGCGCTGGCATCCCTTAGTCGGTTTTGGGCTATTGGCAACATCTATAGAAAACCGCTTAAATCGCGCTAATCGTCATATCGTACTACAATTTTTATTGGGTGTATTCGCATGGTCAATTGTTGTTGTTATTCCAATCTTTATGTTTTTTATCGTATCGAAAATATTTTCACTTTGGAGTAGTGGTTATTTTTGGCTAGATATTATTGTGTTGTACTTGGCCATTGGTTACACCAGTTTGCGCCAACATGCGCTAGCCGTGTTCAATTGTTTAATTCAAAATAATACCACCGAGGCACGGACTCAAGTTTCAATGATTGTCAGTCGTGACACAGATCAACTTGAACCAATAGAGATTCGTAAGGCGACTATTGAATCTGTATTAGAAAACGGGAATGATGCTATTTTTGCCCCGATATTTTGGTACCTAATCGGAGGAGCTTATGCCGTTATCATTTACCGCCTAGCAAATACATTAGACGCTATGTGGGGCTATAAAACGGATCGTTTTTTATACTTTGGTCGTTTTACCGCTCGAATAGATGACATCTTAAATTA
>CAXMPB010000197.1:0-2410 GCA_964195035.1 Cellvibrionaceae bacterium
TGGCGCTAATGAAGTTTTGAAGAGTTTAAATTTTACGGCGACCAGTATCGAGGATAAAGAGGATCGACAGCGATGGTCGAATAGGTTGTCAGGAATGAGTGCCAATCATTGCCTGGGCGCGCTTAGTGTCAAAAATAAGTATTTGTCGTTGGATGAATTACAGCAAGTGGCGCGCTGGCAGTTATCGCAACAGATAATCAATGTATTAACTTAAGTCATCTCTTTTGTGATGGAACTTTAGATTTATAATAAACCCTAAAGTAATTCATCAAACGCTATTTAATAATCTAAATTAAATGAGGATAAAAATATCATTAATAAAATAGAGCAATGGCTTAATTATGAATACATGTGGGTATTGTCTGTATTTTTAATTGTATTGGTCACATTATTCGTTGCATTTCTGGCACGAATTTTTTCAAACAAAATAGCCGCTAAGGCTAAAAAAACAAAAAATCCATGGGACGATGCATTAATTAGTGCTCTTCACCTACCCGCCCGCTTACTTATATGGTTAATTGGTATATCACTGTCTGCAGACCTAGTTGCCTTTTATGCTGATGCCTCTATCAATGTGTTAACCAGCCAAATTAGGGCCGTGGGGCTGATTGTTATTATAGCGTGGTTCTTTATTAAATTAATTAAAGCGCTCGAAGTTAACTTAACCAGTTCAGAGCACTCGCCGGAGATAATCGATGCGACAACAGCCAGTGCGATGGGTAAATTATTGCGCGCTGCAATTATTATTACAACAGTGTTAATTGTGATGCAGAGCCTTGGTTATAGTGTCTCGGGTGTATTAGCTTTTGGAGGTATTGGTGGTTTAGCGGTTGGTTTTGCAGCAAAAGACTTGCTCGCTAATTTTTTTGGCGGCTTGACTATTTATTTGGATAGACCGTTCAAAGTAGGGGATTGGGTGCGTTCACCCGATAAAGAAATTGAAGGTACGGTAGAGGATATAGGTTGGCGTCTAACAAGAATAAGAACTTTTGATAAACGACCGCTTTATGTGCCGAATGCAACGTTCACACAAATCTCATTAGAGAACCCTTCACGAATGCTCAACCGCCGCATTAAAGAGACAATCGGTATACGTTATGATGATGCGAATAAAATGCAATATATCGTCAACGATACTCGCGAGATGCTGCTTAACCATGCCGATATCGATACTACGCAAACATTGATGGTGAATTTTAATCAGTTCGCCCCATCTTCCTTAGATTTTTTCATCTATACCTTTACCAAAACAACCAACTGGGCTGAGTTTCATCATATAAAGCAAGATGTTATGTTGGCGATTATCAATATTATCGAGGCGCACGGGGCCGAATGTGCATTTCCTACATCAACTTTGCATATCGAAAATTACCCTCCAGCTAAGGCTCAGTCGGTTGATGAGTATAATCTCTAGTTATCTATGTCATTTGTAGTATTTGATGAGTTGACCGCTTTACTCCAAGTGATGTTGATCTAAAATTTTTAATGGTTATATCAGTAAATAATTGTTATATTTTTATTTCTTATAAATAAAAAATAAAATTTAATAAGGATGCAGAATGAGTTTAACAGCAATTATTGGTGGTTCTGGTTTTGATACGTTTGAAGAGTTAGCTGTTAGCGACGCTATTTTTCAAGATACACCTTATGGCCCGCATTCAGGGCCTATATTACAGGGACATGTTAATAACAATGAATGTATATTCTTGCCGCGACATGGTGTTGGCCATCACTACCCACCACATACCGTAAATTATAGAGCGAATATTTGGATGCTTAAGCAATTAGGTGTTTCGCAAATTATTGCCTTCAATGTTGTTGGCGGCATTAGCCGGACAATGTCACCTGATACGATTGTTATCCCCGAGCAAATTATTGATTACACTTCTAATCGTGAACATACGTTCTTTGATGGCGATCAAGATAAATTATTAGAACAGGGGCTGCCTCCCTTAGAACATATCGACTTTACGCATCCTTACTCAACAGAATTACGTAAAAAAATAATACGCTTTCTGTATGAGCATAGCTTTGATTTTGTTGGACATGGTGTTTATGGTTGCACGCAAGGCCCAAGGCTTGAGTCTGCTGCCGAGGTTGAGCGTTATAGGCGCGACGGCTGCGATATGGTTGGTATGACAGGTATGCCGGAAGCGGCCTTAGCGAAAGAGCTCGGCATAGATTATGTATCCGTCGCTATTGTTGTTAACTGGGCTGCGGGTGTCTCTGACGAGGCGCTCTCGATGATTGAAATAATGAATACCGTTAAAAAGAATATGAAGAGTGTTAAAGCTCAGCTTCCCAATTTGTTAAAGTTTTTATGATCTATGTCATTAAACCACAGTAGTTATTGTGGCTTAATGAATTCTTTGATTATTAAGAGTGGGTGAAGCCTCACCTGTGGGAGTTG
>CAXMPB010000198.1:0-5384 GCA_964195035.1 Cellvibrionaceae bacterium
ATATACCAAGAGGCCTTTTATGGAACGTAAAAAAATCAGCGACAACCTATCAGTATCAAGTCAACTAAGGTTAGAAGATATTGCTTTTTTAAAAGCCGAGGGCATTAAAACGATTATTTGTAATCGACCCGACGGTGAAGATCCTGGTCAATTAGAGCATGATAAGATTCAGCAAGAAGCTATAAAGAATAAAATGGAATTTCATTTTATGCCGGTTGCCTCTGGTAAAATGACACCTCAAGATGGCGATGATTTTTACAACATTATTCATAATGCACCAGAACCTATTCATGCCTATTGTCGCACGGGTACACGTTGCAGTATCCTCTGGGCATTAAGCGAATTAAAAGCAGGTACCGCGCGCGAGCAAATTTTAGGGCAAGCCTCACAGGCAGGCTATGATTTATCTAAAACTATTTAATTGTCTATTTTGTTGCCATTTCAAGTTCAACAATAAGAATAAAGAGGTCTCGTTATGAAAATAGCTATATTGTCACGCAATGCAAAACTCTACTCAACACGTCGATTGGTAGAAGCGGCTATCGAGCGTGGTCACGAGCCACGAGTTATCGATCATCTACGTTGTTTTATGGATATCGGCACCGACAGCCCATCCATTCATTATAAAGATGAAGAATTTCAGCCAGGACATTTTGATGCCACTATTCCACGCATCGGCGCTTCTGTCTCATTTTACGGTACTGCCGTTGTACGCCAGTTTGAAATAATGGGAACTTATTGCGTCAATGAATCGGTCGCCATTACACGCTCGCGTGATAAATTGCGCTCTACCCAACTACTCGCGCGCAAAGGTATAGGTATACCCGTCACAGCGTTTGCCCACTCGCCCGATGATGTTAAGGGATTGATTCGTGAAGTGGGTGGCGCACCACTTGTGATTAAATTACTGGAAGGCACACAAGGTATTGGCGTTGTTCTCGCCGAGACCAAAAAAGCAGCCGAAAGTGTGATTGAAGCTTTTATGGGCGTTAAAAGTAATATTCTCATTCAAGAATTTATTAAAGAAGCTGGCGGCAGTGATATCCGTTGCCTTGTAGTTGGTGGCAAAGTTATTGCCGCTATGCAACGCACTGCTTCTCCGGGCGAATTTCGATCTAACCTTCATCGCGGTGGTTCGGCAAAATTAGTTAAGCTCACACCTAACGAGCGCGCTTGTGCAATTAAAGCCGCTAAGGTTATGGGTTTAAATGTTTGTGGTGTCGACTTACTTCGCTCTGAACGTGGCCCCTTAGTCATGGAAGTAAACTCATCCCCTGGCCTACGCGGTATTGAAGAATCAACAGGTAAAGATGTTGCGGGTATGATCATTGAATTTATCGAAAAAAATGCTAAACCTCATAAAACAAAAACACGCGGTAAAGGCTAATTCTAAGGGCTAGATCTTCAATAATGAATACGGAAAACAAGACAACGTTAGATACGACGACTAAGACAACGTCAACTATGAATATGATTTCTAGTGCAACTTCAATTACTAAAAAAATGAGCACGGCAAAAAACAAGTCCTTTACTATTAATGATGTTACCGTCAAGCCTGGCGAGAAAAAAATTATTGGCTTACCGGTTGCCAAGCTTTATACCCATGGTGACCAAAGTATTCCCGTCCATATCATCTGTGGAAAACTCGCAGGGCCAACGTTATTTATTAGCTCGGCAATACATGGAGATGAATTAAATGGCGTCGAAATTGTACGGCGCTTTTTAAAAACCCGCGCACTCGATCGCCTACATGGCACTCTTATTGTAATACCTGTCGTCAATATTTTTGGCATTATTCAACACTCTCGCTACTTACCAGACAGACGCGATCTTAACCGTTGTTTTCCGGGTTCTAGACGAGGCTCGCTAGCGGCAAGACTTGCTCATATTGTTGTCAAAGAAATTGTGAGTAAATCTGATTACGGTATCGACTTACATACGGGTGCCCTACATCGCTCTAATTTACCGCAAATTCGCGCCAACTTAAAAGATGAAGAAACACTCGAGCTTGCCAAATCTTTTCGCGTACCGGTATTAGTTAATGCCGATCTACGTGATGGCTCACTCCGTCAAGTCGCCGATGAATATGGTGTTAAGGTATTACTCTACGAGGCAGGCGAGGCATTACGTTTTGACGAATTATCTATTCGTGCTGGCGTACGTGGCATTTTATCAGTGATGCGGCATTTGAAAATGCTCCGTTCAAGTAAAAGTAAAGCACCCCAAAAAGCTAAAGAATTATTTGTTACCGATGAAACTAGCTGGGCACGTGCCTCAGAAAGTGGCATTCTTCGCTCGATTGCAGGGCTAGGCTCACGCGTTAAAAAAGGTGAACTGCTTGGGGTAATCTCAGATCCATCAGATTTATTTGATCAAACAGAATACGAAATTCGCTCAGACTATGACGGCTTAATCATTGGTAAAAGTAATATTCCACTGGTTAATGAAGGCGATGCCATATTTCATATCGCACGCTTTAAAAACAATAAACAAGCTGCAGAAATGGTCGAAGCCTTTCAAGCAACGGGAGAAGAATCACCTAACCCAGTGTTTGATGATCATGAATTGGGATAATTATTGGATAAAAAAACCACATAAATAAATTCTAATTATGTGGTTTTATAACGTTAGCTAATAGATAAAACATTTACTCTAAAATATAAGCAGGCTCGCGCATTGTCACAAACTCTTCTGCCGCCGTTGGATGTATACCAATGGTTGTATCAAAATCATTTTTAGTGGCACCCGCTTTAATCGCGATTGCAATACCTTGAATAATTTCACCCGCGTCGCTACCAACCATATGACAGCCAATAACTTTATCGGTTTTTTGATCAACCAATAATTTCATAAAGGTTCGCTCATCTAAGCCACTTAAGGTGTGCTTCATATGTTTAAAGTCTGATTTATACACGGCAACTTTTTCATATTTTTCTTTAGCTTGCTCTTCGCTATAACCCACGGTACCAATATTGGGTTGTGAGAATACAGCTGTCGCAATAAAGTTATAATCAACTTTTTGATTGGCGCCACCATAAATATTACGCGCTAGCGCCATACCCTCGGCTAGTGCAACTGGCGTTAGTTGTACGCGGTCTGTTGCATCACCAAGGGCATAGATAGAAGGCTCGGCTGTTTGGTAATCATCATTGACAACTATGGCACCATTAGCTTTACGCTCGACTTTTGTATTTTCTAAACCCATATTCTCAGTTTTTGGCGCCCTACCTGTCGCGTACATAACGCAATCGACTTCTAATGTGCTGCCGTCGGTTAGGCTGACGAGTAATGAGCCATCTTCCTGTTTGGTAATCGCTGTGACATTAGTATTAAATTTAAGATCAATGCCTTTCTTCGTCATCTCTGCTGCAACAAATTCACGAATGTCTTTATCAAATCCACGCAAGAATAATTCGCCACGATATAGTAGATGCGTCTCGCTACCGAGGCCCTCAAAAATACCCGCAAACTCGACAGCAATATAACCACCACCCACAACGATAACACGCTTAGGGAACTCTTCTAAAAAGAAGACTTCGTTAGAGCTAATAATATGCTCGCTACCCTCAATCTTAGGGATCATTGGCCAACCACCAACAGCAACTAAAATGCGCTCTGCCGTATATTGCTTGCCAGCTACTTCAACCGTGTGCGGATCAACTATGCGCCCACGGCCATCAATCACCTCTACACCTGCATTGGCAAGCATAGTGTCGTAAATGCCATTAAGGCGGTGTATTTCTTTGGTTTTGTTATCGCGCAATACCGACCAATCAAAGCTTATATCGCCAACACTCCAGCCAAAACCTGCAGCGGCTTTGAAATCTTCTGAGAAGTGCGAGCCATAAACAAATAGCTTTTTAGGTACACAACCTACATTCACACAAGTACCACCCATGTATAAATCTTCGCAAACGGCGACTTTTGCACCCAGACCCGCAGACATTCTGCTTGCACGTACACCGCCAGAACCGGCGCCAATAACAAATAAATCATAATCGTAAGACATTGAGAATCCCAAATTGAATGTAATAATTGCTGGTTTACTATTAGAAAGCCACTAAAGAGCTAATGGATACGCTCACAAGCGCCTAAGCTCAGCACTACCTTAACTGTTTTACCGCTTAATTCTAAATAATAGCATGATATGCTTTGATGTCAGTCAACGGCTTTAGGTTACAACCATATAAAGAGCCCTTAATTTATGGTGTTTTTACATTAAGCTTGTAATGTCCTTTAACTGACAGTGGCTACGCGTTAAAATTCGGCCTTAATTGCAAAAAATAAAGAATAACGGGATAACACTATGGGCAGAGCCTACCAAAACCGCAAAGAGTCAATGGCAAAAACATCCGACGCCAAAGCAAAAGTCTATAGCAAGTATGGTCGTGAGATTTATGTGATCGCAAAAGCAGGTGGTATTGACCCCGATGGTAACCTTGCCTTACGCAGTATGATCGATCGTGCAAAAAAAGATCAAGTTCCTAGTCATGTCATCGAAAAAGCGATTGAGAAAGCCAAAGGCGGTGGCGGTGAAGATTTTGCAACCGCGCGTTATGAAGGCTATGGTCCCGGTAGTTGCATGGTTATTATTGATTGCTTAACCGATAATCCAAATCGTACTTTTGGGGATGTGCGTATTTGCTTTACCAAAACAAAGTCTAAAATTGGCACACAAGGTAGTGTTAGCCATATGTTTGATCATAGCGCTATTCTAGTCTTTAGTGGTGACGATGAAGATGCAGCCCTAGAGGCACTAATGGAAGCCGATGTAGATGTCAGCGATATAGAATCTGAGGACGGTAAAATTACGGTGTTTGCACCCCATACTGAATATTTTAAAGCCAAACAAGCCCTTGGCGATGCCTTTGAAGGCATTGACTTTGATGTTGATGAAATTCAATTTGTACCACAGAACCTAGTCCCTATAGCAGAAGAAGATAAAGAGATGTTTGAGAAGTTTTTAGATATGCTGAATGATCTCGATGATGTACAAAGTGTGTATCACAATGCAGAAATTTAATATCAATAGTTGCGACCTTAGTTGAAAGAGATAAAGATGCCGGCATTGCTGGCATTTTTTTATTGCCTCTTATTTTTCTAAAAAAGGATTTATTTACCCTATGAAAAAAATTGCCCATGCGTTTATTCGCCCTACCAGTAGTTTGAATTTTTTATCCCATCGAGAAATTGAAGGCGTAATGAATTCTGAGAATTATACCTATGATTTATTTCGCGAATGCGCTTTGGCTGTGCTTAACACAGGTAGCGAAGAAGATGATGCCGAAGTGGCTGCCGATGCCTTTAAAGATTTTGATATACAAATAATTTCTCAGTCGCGTGGCATTAAATTAGAAATTATTAATGCACCGTCCTCGGCATTT
>CAXMPB010000199.1:0-3277 GCA_964195035.1 Cellvibrionaceae bacterium
TACACACGCGAGGATCATAAAAGCGACAGCCCATTGAGCCAAGCACGCCATAAAATGAATTCATAATGATTTTTATAGCTTGCGATAATGGCTTATTATTTTCCGCTTTAGCGCTATCTCTAGACTCCCACAGCTCGTCAATAATCCCGGGCAAAATATTATTTTCTATTGAAAACTTAGCCTTATTAAAACCCTCTACAACCATATCATCGGTTAAATTTTGATGCTCTGACACCCAAAAAGCATAGGGATCTATCTTAAAAGTACGAATGATACTTGGGTATAAACTTTTGAAATCTAAGACCAAAATATGGCGATACAAACCTGGTTTAGAATTCATAACATAGCCGCCAGGGCTGACAACATCAGATTCAAGCTCACCTAAATTTGGGGCAATATAACCCGCACGATGAAGTCGCGGCAGATACGCATAATCAAAACTAGCAACTGACCCTCCCACTCTATCCATGGGCAAACCTGTTAATCGTGCACGCTCAATGGCAAATTCAAGCAGTTTGGTTTTTTCGAATATTGCCCAAACTAATTTACAGTCTTGCAAATTATAAGCAGCCAAGGCCACTTTATTCGTTATAAACAATCCACTAATTTCTTCGCCGCGAGAATTCTCATGCAATAATTTACTTTCGCCCAGCAAGGCATTAGAGACAAACTGAAGAGAAAATCGCTCAAAATCATAAAAAGCTGTTCGTAGTAACTCAATACCGTCTAATACAATTCGACCTGGGACTTGCGCATAATGTCGGCCCTCATGTTGACTATCCTCTCGCCAACTAATTTTTTTACCTGCCCGCCCTAGTAAAAAATTAACATTTTGTTGCTGACATATTTTTTCTAGCACCCACAGATCAAACTGCACAACATGCCAACCAATAATAATATCGGGATCGATACTCGCAAAGTATTTTAAAAACTGCTGCAGGCAATAACGCTCAGATGGACATAGGACAAGTGTCAACTCGACATCATTATCCGTTGTAATGTTTTTTTTCTCAGGTGAGCGGTAAGATTCATCTACCATAAAAACAACAGAATGCTGTTCATTATAAACAGCAACTGAATATAATTTTTTTGCATCCATTGATGTCTCTATATCGAGAGAGACCGTGGTAAAGCTTGGTTGATAATGACAAGTAGAAATTTTTGTAGAGGTGAGCGTTTGAAACGATCTGCTAGGCGTGCTATTTTTTGCTTCGCATTGTAGGCTCGCTGTCACAAATCGCTCCATTAAAAAGCGATCAGTTAATTTTATATCGCTTTCCCAGCAATTGATGCTTGCCGCAGAAAAAGCTTTGACGATAGCTCGCAACTGACGCTCGCCAGCGCAATACAATGCCATAACAGCTTCGTTATTGTTATTTTTTAAATTTACAGGTTTATAGTTGGCAGCAGGGAACTGCTCAAGAATTTTCTTTATACTTTCGACATCACGCAGGCGAAAAAATAATACGGGATGCTGATCAGGCACAATTAATTTGACGGGCCCTTTATCACTAGACAGCCATATTTCTAGTTCGCAAGCACTGCCAACATCTCGTCGCTGACGCGTTAAAACAAAGCCTTTCATTGTTGTCGCTGAGTGAAAAACATGGAACTAATAAACTTCACTCCAAGTATTTACACTCTCAGATTTAGGCGATAACTTAAGCGCCTAACGTTAAGCTCTACCTTTAAGCCCTGCATATAAGCAATGAATTTTAAATGCTATTAACCTTGGGTTAACAACTCTCGCAAATCGATAATCGCTGCATGTGCTCTTGATATATACGAAGCCATTACTAATGAATGATTAGCAATTAGACTAAAACCACTACCGTTTAAAATCATTGGGCTAAACACATTAACCTGTGTTGCTTCTAATTCTCTAATAATTTGCTTTAGGCTAATCGTTGCATTTTTTTTAACCAGCACATCAGAAAAATCTTTTTCAATGGCTTTTAGAAAATGAATCAATGCCCAAGTGGTACCACGAGCCTCATAAAACACATCATCAATTTCACTCCACGGTGTTTTAATTTCGACTTCTTTTGCAGTAGGTGTTGATTGTGTTGCATCAGCTTGACCGGCAAGGTCTGTATTTAATCGACGCTGGCCAACACTTGCGCTTAAACGCTGAGACAAACTTCCAAGGCGTTTTTCGACACTGCCCAACCAAAACTCAAGATTATCGGTACGGGCATAAAACTGTGCGCCCGACTGCGAGGGGTCAACTAAACGTGCATGATAATCGTTGAGCTTGTTAATGCCTTCTCGATACACAGATTCTGTCGACGGCAATATCCAGCTTCCGTTATCGAAATTAAAACGCGGCTCTGCAATAACAAGATCACGATCCTCTGTTGATTGTGATTGCGAACGACTAAAGACTTCGCGAAAGGCTTTACTTAAATCGCGTACTTGGACTAATACACCGTATTCCCAATTAGGAATATTATCGAGAAAAATACCTGGCGGTGAAATATCGTTACTAAGATAGCCCCCAGATTTGCTCAGCAAGGCATCGGCCACCACAATTAAACTTGCGGTGGTCACACTGCCTGTCACCTCGGGTACAACGGGAGATGTTAGTGCAGTCGTTGCATCAAAATCGTTTTGCCATAATAAAACATCGGGCTCTTGGCTAAAATAAAACCCCAATACAATAATCAACAAGATATATAAAACGAGAACGCCAAGCGCTATACGAATAGCAAGGGAGCCCTCTGTAATAGTCTGCTTCCAATCGGAGGCATAATCTTTAGCACCCGTTGGCACACTGTCACTGACATTTTTACGCCCGCGATTAAAAAGTGTTATAAATTTAGTTTTAATTGTCGCTAAGCTCATAAATACGTATCCAAAGGTGTTGCGCTAATCAAGAGTTATGAGTCCACATTCTACTCTTTATTCACGCTCAAGTTAACTGTATTGCTTGGCCTGGCTGACGAGAAGTGCTTGACTGACACTTGACACGACTGGCCTATCGGTTAATAAAAAATCAGGGGCTAACATTTAGTTTTACATGATTAAAACCATTAGGCTATTATTTGTCGCCAAACCCTCCATTTATCTGCCGCTAAGATCTTCTATAAATTGAAACATGAGAGCTCGCAAACCAAACACTATCCCTTTTTCTTTAATGCCTTCTGTCGAATATAATGAGGCATAGAGATTGGAAAATGACATTAATTCATCACGTTTACGATAAGGGTGATTCGCTTGAGGTAGACCGTCTACCTAATGAAAAGGCTCGTTTGGTGTCGCCTGCTCCTATCAATGA
>CAXMPB010000200.1:0-9426 GCA_964195035.1 Cellvibrionaceae bacterium
CAAATGAAAAAAGCCGATAAAAGTGGTGCCGCAATGGCCATAATTATTGGCGAAGATGAAGTTGTGGCGCAAACAATTAGTATTAAATATTTACGTGACGGTAAGCCACAAATTACCTTGCCGTTAATACAGGGCATAGAACAATTAGCCGAAAATTTTGTATGAAATGTGGCATACAATAAATCGTGTGGCAGTAAGTAGAGTTTGATGATGCATAATGGGCGAAAAAGTTAATCTAATAATTTGAGATGTTTGCACGAGCAGGGATTTTTCTTCGTGGCAAAGTAAATTGCACGAAAAGAGTGAGCTTATATAAAGTAGGTGACCGATTGAGTACATTTTTCCTTGGTGCTCCTAGTAGGGTAAGCCCGCTAGGGGGTAAAATAACTATCGTCAAAGGTCTCAATTTAATGTTTTACAGTAAAAAATTATAGACAGGAGTTAACCAGTGGCAGATCGTTTATCAGATGAAGAACAATTTCAGGTCATCAAAAATTGGTGGAAGGCGAATGGTCGCTTTTTAATTATTTGTATTGCCGTTACTGTCACCGCATATTTTGGATGGCAGTGGTGGACTAAGACGCAACAAGCGCACGCAGAACAGGCATCTGCACTTTATAGTGAGCTTGTAGACTCTGTTGCTACTACTGGCATTGAGCCATTGAGTAATGAAAAATTAACAACCGCTAATTTTTTAGTTGAGCAACTCAAAAAAGATTTTGGCGACACTGCCTACTCAGTTAATGCCTCATTGCTAGCGGCTAAGTTAGCCGTGAATAAAGGTGACTTAGATAGCGCTGTCGATGAGTTAAGCTTCGCTATTGATAATGGTGATAGCGATATACAAGTTGTCGCTAAGCATCGACTTGCGCGCGTTTATTTAGCGCAAAACAACCTTGATGAAGCACTTGCGCTCGCGTCACATGATAAAGATGATGCCTTTGCTAGTAAGTATGCTGATTTGCGCGGTGATATTTATGCGGTGAAAGGCGCTACTGTCGCGGCTATTGCCGCCTACCAGCAAGCGCTAGAAAATATAATTGATGGCGATAATCTTCAGCGTAGCCTAATTGAAATTAAATTAGCTGATTTGTCAGCAGCTGGAGAATAGCTCCAATGAGCTTTAGCGGTAAATATTTAGTGACTCCAAGTAAATTTTTCAGCCTGCTGTTAGTTCTTACGTTAGGACTTAGCGGTTGTTCTTGGTTTGGCGGAAAAGATAAAGGTATAAAGCCTAATCCGCTAACGCCATTAACTCAGCGAGTGGAAATTAAAAGCCGCTGGACCGCGAACGTCGGTTCAGGCCTAGGTAAATTATATCGTGTTATACCGCCGATTATTGATAAAGATACCGTTTATGCAAACGACTACAAAGGCAAGGTGTTTGCCTTTGATCGCGAAACCGGCGCGTCAAAATGGAGTTATGATACCAAGTTAGAAATGGCTGCGGGTGTAGGTTTAGGTGGTGATTTAGTGCTGCTGGGCTCTTTAAAAGGCGATGTAATTGCTTTAAATAAAGATACCGGTGAAGAGCAGTGGCGAGCATTGATTGATAGTGAGATATTGGCAGCACCACAAAATAATGGTGCTGTAGTTGTTGTGCAAACAAACGATGGCAAATTGGTTGGCCTCGATGCTAAAAATGGTGAGACTATCTGGACATACTCTGCTCAGTTGCCGTCATTAACACTTCGAGGAACTGCTGTGCCTCAGTTGCTGGGGTCAAATGTGATTACCGGATTTGCCAATGGAAAGCTTATCGCGCTCTCAGCCGTAGACGGGACCCTTTATTGGGAGCGTCGCGTAGCTAGCCCTGAGGGTCGATCAGATATCGAACGCGTCGTCGATATTGATGGCTCTCCTGTGTTGCGGGGTAATACTATCTATACCACTAGTTATAACGGTACACTGAGCGCACTGAGTACTCGCGGTGAAATTTTGTGGTCGCAGAAGAATTCAAGCTACAGTAGTCCGATTGTGATTGGTGATCGTGTTTTTGTGACAAGCTCAGAAGGATTCGTGCGCGCTTATTCGGCAAAAACGGGCTTACTGCTTTGGGAAAGTAAAATACTCTCAGGACGACGCTTGGCTGCACCGCAAGACCTTGCTGGGTTTTTGGTGACAGCAGATTACGAGGGTTATGTTCATATATTCGATACCGAATCAGGTGGTCTACTAGATCGCTTTAGAGTTGATAGCGATGGTATTCGCTCGCCGATGGTGTCCGATGGGACTTATCTTTACGCTTTGGGCAATGATGGCGAATTAGCCTCAATTGCTGTCTATTTATTTAAAAAACGTTAACAGGCCCTTTTAATGCTACCTGTCATTGCCCTTGTTGGGCGACCTAATGTGGGTAAATCCACACTTTTTAATAGAATAACCCGCACTCGTGATGCCCTTGTGGCAAATTACGCAGGGCTCACGCGCGACCGTAAATATGGCGAGGCGGTATTTGAGGAACAACGTATTATCTGTATTGATACGGGTGGTCTGACGGGCGGTGAAGAAGGCATCGATGGCGAGATGGCAGCGCAGTCATTGCTTGCCATAGAGGAGGCAGACCTAGTCTTGTTTATGGTGGATTGCAAAGCCGGTTTGACGTCGGCAGATGCGCATATAGCACGTCATCTGCGTACCACCGGTAAGCCGTTACTGTTGCTTGCCAATAAAATCGATGGTCATGATTACGATGTCGTTGTCGCCCCTTTTTATGAGATGGGCTTTGAGAATATCCATCCTATTACGGCAACTCACGGGCGAGGCGTGAAACAGCTCATGGAGGTCGTAGTAGCGACCTTAGCGGAGATTAAAGCGTCACAGATTGTTGATGAAAATGCTCTAGACGACGATCAGCCAGCACAAGGTGGTATTAAAATAGCAGTTGTTGGGCGGCCGAACGTAGGTAAGTCAACGCTGGTGAATCGTATGTTAGGTGAAGAGCGAGTCGTCGTCTATGACCAGCCTGGCACCACAAGAGATAGTATTTATATTAATTACGAGCGCCACGGTAAGGGTTATACCTTAATCGATACTGCTGGTATTCGTCGTCGAAAAAATGTTAAAGAAACGGTCGAAAAATTCTCGATTGTAAAAACCTTGCAAGCGATAGACGATGCCAATGTCGTTATCCTAATGATCGATGCACAAGAGGGGTTGGTCGACCAAGATTTACATTTGATGGGCCATGTTATTGATGTTGGCCGCGCATTGGTGGTTGCTCTCAACAAATGGGATGGACTTGAGGTTGAAGTTAAAGAATTCATAAAAAATGAATTAAAGCGTCGTCTGCGTTTTGTGGATTTTGCCGATATACATTTTATATCTGCATTGCACGGCACCGGTGTTGGTCATTTGTACGAGTCCGTTGAGCAAGGCTATAAGTCGGCAACCGATCGCTTCTCAAGTAACCATCTAACCACCGTGTTGCAAATGGCAACGAGAGAACATCAGCCACCTATGGTGCGTGGTCATCGTATTAAATTGCGTTTTGCGCATCCCGGTGGACATAATCCACCGATTATTGTCATACATGGAAACCAAACCAAAGAAATTCCTGGCCACTATGTACGCTATCTCGAAAAAACCTTTCGTCGAGCTCTAGACTTGCATGGCACACCTGTTCGGATACAGTTCAAATCTTCGGATAACCCTTATGCGGGAACTAAGGCGCCGAGTACACGCCAACAAGCACGTCAGCGCAGACTTGAAACTAATACGCCTAACCGCTCGCCGAAGAAAAAAACACGCCGTTAATTGTTAGGAGTTTTTATAGGAGCCTAATTGACAGGAACTTTAGCTTATTCATGGGCTCCTATAGCTTACCCTAATCATGTTGTTAGCTTGTTATTATGCCGGTATTCGTTAATCTGATTAAGTCGCCTTATTTATTGTGGTTGTTATTGGCGATACCCTCGAAGCCGTTCTTAATCGACCTTGTTTTGGCAGATGCATACTATAGCGAAATGATGCACCGAAGTGGTGTAATCTCAATTCAGTTATTGGTATTCACTTTATCAATAAGTCCCGTGCTAATAGTTTTAAAAAAACTATCTTTTACTAAGCATCTATTTTTCACCGAACAACTTAGGCGTTGGCTGCTTAAATCACGTCGATACTTCGGCGTGGCGAGTTTTCTTTATGCCTTTATTCATCTGCTCTTATATGTTCGCGAGACTTACTATCTGACTGATATTTTGGAGGAAGCGCTTACATGGAAGATGGGGTCGGGCTGGATTGCGATAATTTTTTTTATTCCGCTGGTCTTAACATCAAATAACTACTCGATGAAAAAGCTAGCTAATAAATGGAAGTTATTACAGCGGCTTGCTTATCTGGTTGTCGTTGCAAGTTTTGTGCATTGGCTGAGCTTAGATTTGTTTTTCGATTTAGGTCTGCAGTGGTTGGCTATTTTAGTTTTTGCAAAATTAATCCAACTATATTTTTATCAGCCTACAAGAGCAGCAAGCCCTAAGCCTGCTGCTTAACTATTTAGTTTTTCTGGCTTTTAAACTTTCTAGCTCTTTAACGCTCTAGCTTTTCAATTGGCAATGTTAATCATAATATTAGTCGGTAATCTCAGTTACCGTACTGATGAGTTTACCTTTTTCTAATTGTATCGATATTTTCTCGCCAACGTTTATCTGGTCTTTATTGTGTATCACGGTGCCATCGGCAAGGCTTGTTATACTATAGCCGCGGGCTAGTACCGTCAGTGGATTGACCGCATTCAATAATTGAGCCGATGACGATAATTGTTGCTGTTTGGCCTTTAGTGTTTGAGTCATTGCGCGCTGACCTCGCAGCTCAAACTGATTTAACTTTTCAGACAAGCCCTGGATTTTTGCAATAGGATGTTGTTGTCTTAATTGTTTTACTTTCGCCTGTAGGTTTTGTTTTTGTGCGTTAATGATATTCTTGATGTTGCTAAATAAAGATTGTTCTATTTGAGTTAAGCGTTGCTGCTGGTGCCGGATTTGCTCTTTAGGGTGGCGTAGACGCCTTTGTAAAAATGTTAGCTGTTGTTGTTTTTGTTGAATGAGTCTGTGTTGTTGCCTCATTAATTGTTGTTGTGTTACATCTAGTGTTTGTAACCATTCATTGATGTCGGGTGTGCTGACCTCTGCGCTAACCGATGGTGTCGGTGCGCGTACATCGGCTACGAAGTCTGCGATGGTGAAATCGACTTCATGCCCAACTGCGCTAACAATAGGAATAGGACATGCATTAATAGTTCGCGCAAGTGTCTCATCATTAAACGCCCATAAGTCCTCAATCGAGCCGCCACCACGGCTTAAAATTAACACATCAAATGCCGAGAACTTAATCGCTTTATTTATTCCGTTAACAATATCGCTTGCCGCGCCCTCGCCTTGTACTGCAACCGGAATAATCGTTGTTTTAACAATGGGGTAGCGTCTTTTGATAACCGACAAAATATCGCGCACAGCGGCACCTGTGGGCGAGGTAATGATACCTATATGATTAGGGAACCGAGGCAG
Source organism: Cellvibrionaceae bacterium (assembly GCA_964195035.1). GTDB lineage: Bacteria > Pseudomonadota > Gammaproteobacteria > Pseudomonadales > Cellvibrionaceae > CANLBN01. Next base: position 5,502 of record CAXMPB010000200.1, read on the forward strand.
TACCTGTTTTTGACTCTCGTCAAATAGCCCCTCTTGTTGCAACTTATATTTAAGATCTTCATAAGCTTGCATGAGAGCCCCCGCGCCGGCTTCTTCCATATGCTCAACAATCAACTGATAGTCGCCGCGACCCTCATAAAGGCTAACGCGCGCACGCACTAAGACGTGTTTACCCGAGCTTGGCTGCCAGCGCAGACGAGAATTAGCTTGTTTAAACATCGCGCAACGTATTTGAGCGCGTTCATCTTTAAGCGAGAAATACCAATGTCCGGAGCCGGGTTTAGCAAAATTTGAAAGCTCGCCAGATACCCAAATTAAGGGTATATGAGTCTCTAATAATTGTTTAGCCCGACGATTAAGTTGACTAACAGAGAGGATGTTTTTTTCTTGGGGATTAATCATATAGGGAGTGTAAATTGATTTTTTTTTTATACAAGTAAAGGTTGCCGGTGGTTTGCTTAAGTTTTTATGGTTTTTACCTAGTTAATACACGTAGTAAGCCCACGTTGTTAAAGACTTGCATTTACCCGCTTGATGTAACAGTTTATAATTGACTGTTTACTTGTATACAGACTACGTTGGTCTGATTTTTTGGATTAAGCAATCTATGTTACGAATTATTGAAGAAGCTTTGACCTTTGACGATGTGTTATTAGTGCCCGGTTATTCAGAGATAACTGCTAAAGACGTATCGTTACGTACACAACTAACACGTAATATTGAGCTAAATATCCCGCTTGTATCAGCCGCAATGGATACCGTTACCGAATCTGCTTTAGCGATTTCTCTCGCTCAAGAAGGTGGTATGGGTGTTATCCATAAAAGTATGTCGATCGAAGATCAGTCAAACCAAGTTCGTGCTGTTAAAAAGTTTGAAGCGGGTGTTGTTAAAGATCCCATTACGATCGAATCTAAAGCGGCTATTCATGAGTTGATCGCACTCACGAAGAAAAAAAATATTTCAGGTGTTCCTGTGCTCGACAATGGTGACCTAGTTGGAATCGTAACGGGCCGAGATGTTCGCTTTGAAACCAATTTAGAGGCGACAGTTGACAGCATCATGACGCGTAAAGAGCAGTTGGTAACTGTTAAAGAAGGCGCCGATGCAAAAATCGTACGCGAGCTTTTACATAAACACCGCATTGAAAAAATATTAGTTGTTAATGAAAATTTTGACCTTTGTGGTTTGATGACCGTTAAAGATATTAATAAAGCCGAGCGCTATCCTAATGCCTGTAAAGATCCAGAGGGAAGGTTGCGTGTTGGTGCATCGGTAGGTACTAGCCCAGATACGGATGATCGCGTTGATGCCTTGGTTGCCGCAGGTGTCGATGTATTAGTGGTGGATACTGCCCATGGTCATTCGCGTAATGTGATTGAGCGCGTGCGCAAAATAAAACAAGCTTATCCTGACATGCAGGTGATTGGCGGTAACATTGCAACTGCGGCAGCTGCGATTGCCTTAGTAGAAGCTGGTGCCGATGCCGTTAAAGTAGGTATTGGCCCTGGTTCTATTTGTACTACTCGCATTGTTAGTGGTGTTGGTGTCCCGCAAATTTCTGCCGTTGCCAATGTATCCGAAGCGCTAAAAGGTACCGGCGTTCCCGTGATTGCCGATGGTGGAATTCGATTTTCGGGCGATATATCTAAAGCAATAGTGGCGGGTGCCAGTGCAATTATGATGGGCTCTATGTTTGCCGGTACCGAAGAGGCACCCGGTGAGGTAGAGCTATATCAGGGGCGTACCTATAAATCTTATCGTGGCATGGGCTCGCTTGGAGCGATGGCTAAAACACAGGGTTCTTCAGATCGCTACTTTCAAGAAGGCAGTGCTGTTGAGAAGTTAGTGCCTGAAGGTATCGAGGGGCGTGTACCCTATAAAGGGCCAATTTCGGTGATTGTGCATCAACTAATGGGTGGCCTACGGTCAGCCATGGGCTATACCGGCTCACGATCAATTGAAGTCATGAGAACAGTACCGGAGTTTGTGCGAGTGTCTTCTGCTGGTATGAGCGAGAGTCATGTGCATGATGTACAGATCACCAAAGAAGCCCCAAACTATCCAATACGATAGAAATGTGCATTTCTCGCTATCTTATCGTCAGTTCCGTGCTCGAATCCTCATGTATTCATATACATTCCGGTTCTGTGCGCGGCACTTCCTCAACCTAGCGAAAAAATCATCATTTTTATTGGTATCTCAAATACTTGTAATAGAGCCTGAATGATTCAACGCTCTATTTTTATTTTACGCAATCGCTTTCGCGACCACAGATTTAAGAGCATCAAGCAATGACTCAAGATATCCATTCAGAACGTATTTTAATTCTAGATTTTGGTTCTCAATACACTCAGTTGATTGCTCGCCGCGTGCGCGAGATTGGTGTGTTTTCTGAGATTCGCCCATTTGATATCAGTATTGAAGATGTTCGTGCGTTTAATCCTAAAGGAATTATTTTATCGGGTGGACCAGAATCTGTAACTGCTGAGGCATCGCCAAAAATCCCAGAAGGTGTATTTGATTTAGGTATTCCCGTGCTGGGCATTTGTTATGGTATGCAAGCAATGGCCGAGCAATTGGGCGGAAAGGTTGCCGCATCACCAGTGCATGAGTTTGGTTATGCCGAAATAAAGCTTGAGGCGCAAAACTCGTTGTTTGCGGGCCTAAGTGATCGCAAAGATCAAGCCGATACCTATTTAGATGTATGGATGAGCCATGGTGATAAGGTTGTGGAGCTTCCCGATGGTTTTAGTTTAATCGCCTCGACGCCATCATGCCCAATCGCGGGTATCGCATTAGAAGAAAAACATTTTTACGGTATACAATTTCATCCTGAAGTAACTCATACCTTGCAGGGCAAGCCCTTGTATGAAAATTTTGTACATAAAATATGTGCCTGTAAAGCACTGTGGACACCCGCAAATATCATCGAAGATATGATCGCGCGCGTGCGGGAAAAAGTTGGTAGTGATAAGGTATTATTAGGCCTCTCCGGCGGTGTCGACTCCTCCGTAGTTGCGGCTTTATTGCATAAGGCAATTGGAGATCAGCTCACCTGTGTGTTTGTCGACAATGGTCTGCTGCGTAAAAATGAAGGCGATCAGGTGATGGCTATGTTCGCTGAAAATATGGGCATCAAAGTGATTCGTGCCGATGCTGAAGAACTCTTTCTAGGTAATCTTGCCGGTGTGAATGACCCCGAAGCTAAGCGTAAAGTCATTGGTAATACATTCATCGAAATTTTTGATCAAGAAGCCCATAAAATTCAAGATGTGAATTGGCTTGCGCAAGGCACTATTTATCCCGATGTTATTGAATCTGCTGCTTCTAAAACGGGTAAAGCGCATGTTATTAAATCGCATCACAATGTTGGTGGACTACCCGATGATATGAAAATGAAACTCGTTGAGCCATTGCGTGAATTATTTAAAGACGAAGTACGCAAAATTGGCCAAGAGTTGGGCCTTGCCTACGATATGGTTTATCGTCATCCGTTTCCAGGCCCTGGTCTGGGGGTGCGTATATTGGGTGAGGTTAAAAAAGAATATGCAGACCTACTTCGTGAAGCCGATGCTATTTTTATTGAAGAGCTGCACAATTCTGGTTGGTATCAAAAAACTAGCCAAGCTTTCGTGGTGTTTTTGCCGGTTAAATCAGTTGGTGTCGTAGGCGATGCCCGTCGCTACGAATGGGTTGTGAGTCTTCGTGCCGTTGAAACCATCGATTTTATGACCGCGCGTTGGGCGCATCTACCTTATGAATTATTAGAGAAAGTGTCTAATCGTATCATCAATGAAATATCAGGTATTTCTCGCGTTGCCTATGATGTATCGAGCAAGCCACCCGCAACGATTGAGTGGGAATAGCCCGCAGCTAATTGAACCTTAAAAAATACAGCAAGCTAAAGTATTAACTTATTAGCTT
>CAXMPB010000201.1:0-5767 GCA_964195035.1 Cellvibrionaceae bacterium
TAATCAGCTTGATAGATGCATTGATCTAATATGTAAATTACAGACAAGCTTCATGAAGAAGGTGTTGCGTTAGATAATGTAAAAAAGGCGCGTGACATCTAGAACAATAATGTCAGTTGCGACAAAAATTAACGTTGAGCACGTCATTCAAACTTACTCAATAGTCATGGACGGAAATATCGATTTTGTTATAGCTATAGGCACATCAACAGGCGTCACTAATGCACGAGAGAGAGTATTGACGCATTTACCGCTGATGGCGCCAGGTATTGTTATCGTGCAGCATATGCCCGAGCAGTTCACCGCCGCTTTTGCTGAACGTCTAAATAGTCGGTGTAAAGTGCGAGTAAAAGAGGCGAAAGACATATGTTGCTGCATCGCAGTGGCACACAATATCGCGTTAAAATTAAAGACGGTCCATTAGTTAGTCGTCATCGGCCATATGTTGATGTGTTATTTCGTTCAGTCGTAAACTCAGCCGGTAAAAATGCCCTCGGTATCATTATGACCGGCATGGGCACAGATGGCGATAAAGGATTGCTTGAAGTGCGCAAGACTGGTTCGAAAACACTTGGACAAGACGAGCGCAGCTTTGTGGTTTATCGCATGCCGAAAGAAGCTTACAAACTGGGCGCTATCGAATAAAAAATTCCATTAGGTGATATCGCCAAGCAAATAATGAGCTTTGTTAATAATTGAGGCGCGGCCAATACTTAATGATTCGTTTAATCATTAAGTATTGAATTAGACGATCTAATATTTTTGAAACTTTTTCAAAAATAGCTCTCTAATGTGACTTCAGTAATATAATACTTTAGCCACGAACACAAAAACTCAAAAACAGCGAGACCTTTTCGCTCCGTTTGGCGTATAAACTTTATGGATAAATTTATAAGTTCGGCCCGAGCCGTAATCTCGGCTAGTCTGATGGCAGCGCTACTACCAATTTTTGCATTTGCAGAAAATCAACAGGTACTTCGATTGCTGGTGTGGGAAGGTTATGCGCCAGAAGCACAACGCGTGCAATTTCGACAATACATCCTAGATAAGTACTCGGTCAATCTCACGCTTCAAGTGGCATATATTGAAAAGCCCGAAGATGGCTTTCACGCCTTGCGCTTAAAAAAGGCAGATATCGTCAGTCCAGCTCACAATCGGATCAATGACAAACGCTTTAGGATGATAGATTCTAGGCTACTTTTGCCCCTTAATCTCGACAATATACCCAACTATACCGAGCTAAACCCCTCCTTTAAACAGCTACAACACCTCGTGAAAGATGGCATTCATTATGGGCTACCCTTTGCTTGGGGGCCTTATGGTTTAGTTTATAACAGCGAAATTTTTGACGAAGCGCCCGATACTTGGAATGTGCTATGGGATCCCAAATTTCACGGACAGTACAGTATCGCTGATTATGGCGAAATTAATATTTATTTAACGGCTTTGGCAATGGGCTACGATAAAAAAGCGTTAACTGATTTTGAACAATTAAATAACCCAGCATTTAAAGCAAAGTTAGCGGCGCTAGTTGCTCATAGCCAATCACTTTGGGTGGGCGTCGATACCGCCGATGACTTACACAAAAAATCACTAGCTTCATCTTGGGGGTTTTCGCTTCCCGAGTTAAAAAAACGCGGAGAAGTTTGGCGCTGGGCCTATCCCAAAGAAGGTGTTCCGGGCTGGATAGACAATCATGTTATTAGTAGTGACTTAGCAGACAAGCCAGAACTCAAGCGTATTGCTGAAGAATGGATTAATTTTACAATCAGCGCAGATTTTCAGTCCCATGTTCTAGTGCAGGCACTAGCCACTAACCCCGTCAACACCGTAACGGTAAAAAACGCCACGAAGGAACAGAAGCAAGGTTTTTACGCCAGATCACTGAATGATCCCAAAGCCTTAATAGTGCTGATGCCAGAGCTTGATCGACGTACCCGTAATGGTAGTAATAACCTATGGAATCAAGCGCTCAAACAATTGCCGCCAGCACCCAAGGGCATCACTGAACAATGAAAGTCATCAAGTATCCCTTTACTAATAGCTTGTCCTACACACTGACTAAAAACAGTATTTATGTAACGCTGGTTGTGGGTTTGTTACTGAGCTTTATTCAAATAGCAGTTGATTTCGGTCGCGAGCAAGAAGCGATTGAAAAGCTTGCCTCAGAGATTCTTGCCGCTAATCAATTTGCAGCCGCCGACGCGACTTATCACCTCGATACCCTCGCTGCTGCTGAAGTAGCCAAGGGCATCTTGCAGTATCATGCAATCACGTCGGTCACTATTGCCAATGAAAGTAATGAAGTGCTGACTCAGCTTAACACTGACGCGTTAGCAAGGTCGCAACTCCAACAAAAATATGAAATATTTGGTGAAATCAAAAGTTTTAGTCAAAAGTTGTATTTAAAAAGTGGTGAGTTTATTGGGTATTTAACCATTGATATCGATCCCGTCTTAGCTTCTACAGGGTTTTACGATCGCTCGCTGCTGGTATTGGTTTCAGGTCTAATACGCAATATTCTTTTAGCTTTTATTTTGATCTTTGTTTTTTATCGAACCGCCACCAGCAAGGTGATTGCTATCGGTGAGTCTCTGCGTGACTTGGATTTCGATAAGCCCGAAAAAAGTAGAATACCGCAAAGTGACGCTAAGTCTAAAAATGAACTCGATGACTTAAGTGACGGCATTAATAGCATGTTAGACGTTATTTCGAACGACATTCGCGATCGAGAGCAGCGTGAGCAAGACCTGCATGCCAGCCAAGTAGAGCTTATCTATCAGGCAAATCATGATTCATTGAGTGGTTTGATCAATCGGCGCGGCTTTGAACACTATCTACATCTAGCAATGGAAAGCAAACATAACGAGCAGGCTGAACATGTGTTTTGCTACCTCGATCTCGATCAGTTTAAGATTGTCAACGATACTTGTGGGCATATTGCTGGCGACGAGTTGTTGCGGCAAATTAGCCGTCTGCTCAAAAAACATATTCGTAACCACGATGTATTAGCTCGGCTAGGTGGTGATGAATTTGGTATTTTAATGGAACATTGCAATATCGAGAATGCCGAAAAGATAGCTCAAAAACTGATTGATAAAGTCGGTGAGTATCGGTTTTTATGGAAAGAGAAACCTTTTTCTGTCGCTGTCAGTATTGGTATAGCCCCCATCACTGAACACATTGAAACCAGTACTGATTTACTTCGCATCGCAGATATTGCATGCTACGCAGCAAAAGATGCTGGCCGTAATTGCTATAGGATTTACGAAGAAGGTGTCTCAGACATTGAAAAAGTGCATAGCGACATGGAGTGGGTCACTCGAATCAACCAAGCATTGGCAAATAACAGCTTTTGTCTCTACGCCCAAAAAATTCAGCCCAATACACTAACTAGCGGATCAGGTCTTCATTACGAAGTGCTGTTGCGCATGCTTGACGAGTCCGGAGAAATTATAGCCCCGAACGCTTTCTTGCCCGCCGCGGAACGCTATAACTTAATAACAAAAATCGATAGATGGGTGATTGATAATCAATGCGCTTATCTAGCCAAACATCCAGAGCATCTGCGTGCACTGGAGCTATGCTCTATCAATCTATCGGGGGCGTCGCTTACAGCCCCGGGCTTTCAGCAAGCAGTTATTGCATGTATCGACCATTATCAAATTCCTCCCGAAAAAATATGCTTTGAAATAACAGAGACAGCGGCCATATCTAATTTCAGTGACGCCACCGCTTTCATCGATGCGATGCATGACAAAGGCTGTCGTTTTGCACTGGATGACTTTGGTACAGGCTTATCGTCTTTCGCTTACTTAAAATACCTGCCCGTTGATTATCTAAAAATTGATGGTGTTTTTGTCAAAGAAATTGCTAACGATCCGATTGACTATGCCATGGTCAAATCAATTCACGAAGTTGGCAAAGTCATGGGCAAAAAGACAGTCGCAGAATTTGTCGAAAACGAGGATATTGAGTTGAAGCTTAAAGAAATAGGCGTTGATTACTCGCAGGGTTACGGCATTGCTAAGCCTTGCCCAATTGATCAGATAAAGTAGCAATAGCCGATTAACTTCAACCAAGACTAGACCCTTTAGAATGGCAAGACTGTAGTTTACTATTATAGGATTAGGTTCCGGCCAATACATAATTATGCACTCTAAACGTTTTCGGCTCGACCGATTCTTAATTAAAAAAATGCCGCTTAACAATAGGAATGTACGATTATTGTTAGCTCAACAAAAAATCATACTTGATCATCAGCCTGCAATTAGCATGAATCAAACTGTCGGTGAATACACACACATACAAGTAGATGGAAAAATAATACAGGCGAATAAACCGAGCTATATAAAACTCTATAAACCTAAGGGTATTGTTAGCGCAACAAAAGATGATAGGCATAAAACAGTCATCGATTTGCTTCCATCACCCCCTCCCAAAAACTTACATATTGTAGGACGCCTAGACTTTAATACGACTGGGCTAATTTTATTAACCAATGATGGACGTTGGTCAAGAAAACTTTCGCTACCTGAATCGAATATAGAAAAACGTTATCGCGCCGTATTAGACAAACCTATTTATCAAGAGGTTGTAGATGCTTTTGAGATGGGCATGTATTTCTCATTTGAAAACATGACGACACTTCCTGCCGCATTAATTATTATTGATAAAAACACGGTTGAAGTCATATTAAAAGAAGGTAAATATCATCAAATAAAACGCATGTTTGGTCACTTTCAAATAGAAGTGCTAGATTTACATCGCTTATCAATCGGTAACATTTACCTCGAAAAAAGCTTAGACGAAGGCGAAAGCAGGGATTTAACCGCCAAAGAAATTACTGAGGTTTTTAATCTCGCTACTAGCAATGATTACCAAATAGAGTTGTAGATAAGGTGAGGCGGAATTTTGTCTTTAATCTTTTCATGTAACTCGGGCAATACCGACCAATGTACGCCTTGCTTATAGTGATGGGCCGTATGATAGCCTAAGTTTCCTGTAACTAAATTATAAAATCGGTTGAGGTTGTTTCTCGACGCTTCAAATTTATTCTCGGTCTCTAAATCGGAGTGATGCTCAAAAGTCGTCCATGCGGTTAACAGCAACCCACATACCATTGGCAATACAAACAAGAATAATGCGGAGACAGGCTTATACCAAATTAACACGGCAAGAATCGCAAAGGTAATAGTTGAATATATTAAAAACTTCTTTTGTTGTTTTGGAAAACCTTTACCGACTTTATAGCCACGCCAGTAAGCAGTGCCCGCAACATTAAACGTATATATAAGCTCGCCCATCGTTTTACCATTGCCATGCTGCCAACTACTTTCATCCTTGGTTTGGTCTAAATAATTTTTGTGGTGTCCCAACACATGATGCAATACCCACAAATTTGTGGTCACACCCGTATGCAGCCCATAAAAAAACTCGAGTATGCGATTAAGCCCTTGATTTTTAAAAGTCATCGTATGCTGATGATGGTGATTCCACGAGCAAATAACACCTTTAGGGAGTATCATTATTAGCCAAAGAAGCGCCAAAACCCATGTTGTTTCTACTAAAAAATACAGACCAAAATCTATACAACTGAGAATTAATATAAGTGTGACGGAGACCCTATCTGCAGGATATTTAAACACAGAACTTTACCTTGTTATTATAATGAAAACGAAATTACTGAGGAAAGACGGATCAATTTTAAACATTAGATTTAATTAACTTTTTACCCAGTTAATTATAGAACAATAATACGTATTTT
>CAXMPB010000202.1:0-6816 GCA_964195035.1 Cellvibrionaceae bacterium
GGATGATGCTTGTACTTTAGTTTTACTGTAGTTGAGCTATAGTTGAGCTGTAATTGAATTATAGTCGTACTATGATTAAATTAAGTAACTCTGATACCAAGCTGCTTAATATGCCATGAGCCATTATCTCTGATTGGCACAGGAGATGAAAGCAGGTAAATAGATTTAAAAGCATGAATCTAACGAGAGCTAAGAGGACGCGCCATTAATGCGTTTAACAGCATAAATGGCGCTTATCGATATTATTTAATGGCCGCGGCAGTCTTGGCGCTGCGCACTAGCTGAATAAATTCACTACGATACCCAAAGATATCATCACCTCTACTCTTTAATGCACTATTGATGACATCATCGTAAGTATAGTTATTAAGGTATTTACCGCCTTTTAATAATTGAGAAAAGCCTGCAACAGCGGTGGCAAACTCAGCCTCTTTGTCTACGTTGCCTGATGATGGTTCATCTGAACTTATTACCTGAACAATCAGTTTAGATTTTTCTTCTGTTGGTAATTTATAGCGAATTTTTAAAAATCCATACTCATTATTAATTGAGTCTGAAATTAGCTTTTGCTCTTTACTTCTACTCGCATTATCTTCGTAACGCAAAGGGTCAACAGAGGCATTTACGTCTGCCTGCTTTGGTGTTATCTCATACATTGCGGTTACGGTATGACCCGCACCAATATCACCAGCATCGACTTTATCATTATTAAAATCTTCACGATTTAGACGGCGTGACTCATACCCAATTAATCGATATTCAGACACCCTGTTAGGGTTAAACTCAACCTGAATTTTTACATCCTTTGCAATCGGGAATAACGTTGAGGTCGCCTCATCAATTAATACTTTTTGGGCTTCGCGAACAGAGTCGATATAAGCTGCAATACCGTTACCATTTTGAGCAAGTGCTTGCATTAATTGATCGTTATAATTGCCTTGGCCAAAACCAAGCACCGAGAGAAAAACACCTTGATCTCGCTTGCGCGCAACAAAACCTTTGAGCTCATCGCTATTGCGAATACCCACATTAAAATCGCCATCGGTCGCTAAAATAATGCGATTAACTGCGTCTTTACTAAAGTTTGCCTCTGCTAGTTGATAAGCAAGCTTAATGCCTTGACCGCCGGCAGTCGAGCCTCCTGCATTTAGGCGAGTTAATGCATTTAATATCGTCTGCTTATCTTTTACAGGTGTTGGCGCAAGCACCTGACCTACAGCGCCGGCATAAACGGCAATGGCAATCGTATCTTCTGGGTGAAGCGTCTCGAGCAACATACTCATCGATTTTTTAACTAAGGGCAACTTATCATGGCTATTCATAGAGCCCGATACATCAAGTAACAATACCAAGTTACTGCGCGGTTGTTGATCCGGCTTAATGTCGTAACCCTTAACACCAATAGTAATAAGCTTTTTACCTTGATTCCAAGGAGAAGGCTGCACAGATATTGAAGGTTTAAAGGGTTGAGATGTTGACTGGGCTAGCGGATAAGCATAGTCAAAATAATTGACCATCTCTTCAATACGCACTGCATCTTTTTGTGGCAGCACACCTTGATTGAGTTGGCGGCGAACAAAACTATAAGAAGCGGTATCGACATCAATCGAAAAAGTCGACACGGGTTCTTCAGAGCTAAGTTTAATGGCGTTAACGTCTTGCGACTCAAACTTATCTCGCCCCTGCTCTTGAAAAGCTTGCAGAGGAATTACACCTGGCATTTGAATCAAAGACTCAGATCGAGCACTTTTGTTTTTATCCATAGCAACAGAGCCCGATGCAGCCTCTGCAGTACGCTTTCGTTCTGCCATTGCAAAGGGTTGTTGAGCTGCGGGATGAACTTGGTTAATAACCGCTGTCAATTCATCCTCATTAGTAGAAGGATTAGGTGACAGCACTGACGATTGGACAACATTTTGCTCACTAAGGCTCGTGACACCTGATGCTATAAGCGAAGCAGAGGAACCAGAAGCAGCCACTGCATCATCGGCTGTTACTTGTCTCGACGCCTTCTCAACATCTTTTTTAGATGAAGCCTGCCCCGCAATCGCTAGTGATTGGCCTTGGTGTTTTTGACTCTCTAATGTTATGGCCCCTGACTCTATAGCCGCTAGTTTTTTTACAGCCAACTGCTCAGTCAACCTAAGTTCTTCACCAACAATAGTAAGGCTTGGATCGAAAGATGGACGATAAGTTTGTTGAAACAACAATGTGCCTATGACCGCGACAGACAGTGTTGCCACAACAGAATAAAGTAGTTTGTTATTGAGAATAGCCATTATGTTTTTCCTATTAGCCGTTATAAAGTGACTAATAGGACGAGTCCACATCCAAAATCCTTGGGTTTTATTTTGACTATTTTCAAAACTGTCTTTTTTCTTATCCTGTTGAACCCCTTCACTTTGCAAAGAATGCTGTTGATTAAACTCAGCCATTGCTAGATTAATCGCTCGCTTTTTAGCATTGGCGTCAATAGGAGCAGACTCCATATCGGAGATTAACTCATCTAGTGATGGTGTATTCTTAGCGTCTGTCATAACTTGCCCTGCCCAAATCGAGACTGGAATTTTTTACGTATTTCATGAATCCGCCACGAAACTGTGCTCTCTTTAATCCCTAAGATATCGGCGGCTTCGCTGTGAGTAAACCCCTCGGCGTGAACAAGTAGCACTGTTTCTTTCATGCCATCAGAGAAATTTTCGAGAGAGGTTAATAATTGACGAACGAGTACACTTTTATCGGGCTGATCATCATAAGGCACATCTTGCCATTGACCAATCTCGTCTGTGCTATGCCTGTGCCTGCCTTGCGCCTTTTGCCAATCCTTTGCGCAGTTAATGACTAAGCGGTAAAGCCAGCTGGTAAAACTCGACTCAAAACGATATTGCGCTAAACCACGAGCGAGTTTTACACAGGCCTGCTGAGCAACATCTTCGGCATCTTCGCGATTACCACACCATTTAAAAGCAAACCGAAATATTGTGTCGTAATGACACCCAAGCAACTGCTCAAACGCCTGAGCACCACCCTTTTGTGCCTGCTTAATTAACTGCTCGTCATCGGGCATATAGCTGTTTTGCACTTATCAATTTTATGTCAGTAGGGGTTAATAACGATTAGACGACACCCAAAGTGAAATCCTTGGTGATAAATGTTATTCATACGTAATTTATCATCCTAAGCTAAAGCTTAATTAAATAGACATTATTTAAATTATTAGATTACTAGATAGAGGGGACATAACATTAAACGTAGCTATAATAGTTAAGTCTTTTCTTTATGTCGCCTACGCCTCTCATGCAGCCAACGCCAAACCAAACCATCGGGCTCAATACGCCCAGTTTTAATATAACGCATCACATTATGATTATTCGTTGCCCAACGCATGGTGTCTTGCGTACTTTTTTCGCCACAAAATAAAATTTGATCACCAACTTTAAGTAAAATTGCTGCCTGAGGCAAAAGTGATATTGTTTTTCCACGCTTTATTAACAGAGGAATGGCGGGTAAAACTGTATCGCGATTATGGGGATCATCATATAAATGAGAGATTTTTATCGGAAAATCACCAACGATGGCATCATAAGCTGCAATGCATTCCTCTGAATTTATACTCATAGTCCATGCGTCTATTTCAGAGTGCTTGATGTAATCAGAAATACGTACAATTAAGTCTCGAGTCCAGGTTTCATCTTGCTCGCGCACGAGCCTAAAAAAATCACTAAGAAGAGGTGTGCGCAATAGCATATAAATTTCATTGGCTATAATTCGACCCGACTCCATAATAATATTAACTTCAGCCGCTTTAAATACGGGTTTATTAGCACGCTTATTTTGTCTCGCAATAGTCACCAAGTTGGGGTTGATTTCTCGGGCAGTGATAATAATAGACAGATTATCAGCATCGTCCGGTGTACCTGCAATAATACCTACTGCATTTTCAATACCCGCCTCAAATAATGTTTTAGCTTCGGCGCCAGTGCCGTATATGGTTCCTTTTGGTGCATCGTGTCGGTCAATGTCAATCTCTATAAAGGTGACCGGAATATTGTATTCATTAAACATGGCATGTAACGCTTTACCCATGCGTCGATAACCACAGACGACCCAACGCCCCTTAGTATTTTGATGTGGGGTCATCCATACATTGTGCTTAGGATTAACAATAAGATTATGCAGAATATGTTTATAGGGTTCTTGAAGGATTAGCCCCATGTGATCGGCAAATGTTTCAAAAGGATCAATAATTAAGTCTGTTCCAAATGATTCTAAATTAGCCGCCGTAGATTTAGATTGAGCGCGACTGATGACCAAACGTTTAGGCTTTACTAACTTACTATTAATAGCGATAGCCAAATTAGCATGATCGTCAATGGTTAGCGCTAAGACACCAATACATAAATCCTTACTAATACCCGCAAGGTCAAGAACACTTGGGTTAGCTGCATCTTCACATAAATAAGGAATCGATAAACTGAGTTCATCGGCTTCTAATTCATCGATAATATTCGAAGATAAATCAATAACCACAGTTTGAATACCATGGGTGGCTAACTGGTTAACAATACGCTTTCCCGTCACGCCATAGCCACAGACGATATAAAAAGGATGACTTATGCGGTTGACTCTACTCCCAAAGCGATTACTTTTTAATAGGCGCTTAACATTAGGTTGTTGCAGCAAAGAAAAAATAGTACCAATACTATATAACCAAGCGAGGACTGTAGTATAAAGCGTAAAGGTTACCCAAAGCCTTTGTGATGGTGTGAAGGCATAGGGAATTTCTCCAAAGCCTATTGTTGTGCCCATAAAGCTAACAAAATAGAACGCATGAAAAAAGTCCATATGCCAGACTTGTCCCTGATCATCTTGACCCGGTATCAATGTGAGACCGGCCATAGAAATACCGTACACAGCAATAAGTAGGATAATTGGCGTCCGCAGGCGCCTAAGTAGTAAGTAAAAAACGTGATGCATTATAAATGCCTAGACAATGATAGCTAGCTTTAGTGTCTTAGCGTTATGGCTTCGACTATTAATAGCACCACAGAGGTTAAGTTAGCTAAAAAAGCACCTGCCGAAAGAGAAACAATACTCGCCATTAAGGCAGGCGTCATACCTGTATCGAAGACATGAGTCGCAGCACCCCACAACATTGCTGCAAATATTAATTGTAAATCTGCCACTAGGCTAGTTGCAATTAGAATGGCTCCAACATGGGTGCGATCGCCGAGCTTCATCACTGTAGCAATTATACTGACCAATATTGCACCAAAAAGCCCGTAGACATTGTGGTGATCAGGGTTGTCGATATCGCCCAGGAAAAAACTAAAATTTAATGTAAGAGCCAATACAATAAAAAAAGCAAAAATGACTTTTTCTGTGTTCATAAAATTACCTTGAGAGAAGTTATTATTATTTTTTTTGTCTTACTAAATAGATAATTTATAAAACCATCATTAACGAAGCAGGATCTTTTTATAAAAACATGAAAATCAGCTTATGATTTTCAATTAACTAAAACTAGCCCATTTCCAATAATTCTTTGGTCGCATTATCTTCAAAATTTTCGACCACCGCACTATTTTTTCGAGTTAAATAAATAGTGCACGCTGTTCGAAGAAATGATGTGAAGTTACGCACTTCGCCAAAGTTTTGATGAACTTCATCATAAAGAACATTAATTAACTCTGGTGTTGTACTGCTGCTTTGTGCTGCCATTTCGTCCAAAATACTCCAAAATTCTTTTTCAAGCCGAATACTAGTGACACACCCTTGGATACGCAAAGAGTGTGCTTCGCTATCGTAGCGCTCGGGTGCTGCACTTGCATATATCTGACACATGATTATTACCTGCCCTCTCTTAAGTCATAAGTGAGATTGTGAATTCACGCCACACTGATAATTTTATTTATTATTAATAGCCAGATTATGTGAAATTTAGCTTATTATCAAACAGTTACTTTATCAACGTGCTCTGACATTTAATTTTTAACTATAAATCAATGACTTAGAAAAAATAAATCAACAATAAAGATCGCAAATCAAGTTAAAAGAGGGGCGAATGTAGTATAAGTTTACTACCACTTCGCAATTTTGTCGCTCTATACTGTGGCGAGCAAAAAATAACCTTTTAACCATTAGGAGCTGCTGTGGCAAAGATCATACATACAATGATTCGAGTTCTTGATCTCGAGAAATCGAAATCATTTTATCATAAAGCATTCGGATTAGTACCAGACTATGAACTTGATTTTGAATCATTTGCGCTGGTCTATTTACGCAATAAAGAAAATGATATGGAGATCGAGTTAACCCTAAATAAAGGTGAGACGACCCCTTATACCCATGGCACTGGTTACGGGCATATTGCCGTGTGTGTCGATGATCTTGATGCTGAACATAAGCGTTTTGTAGCGCTTAATTTACAGCCTACCGATATTGTCGAGTTTGCACCCGATAACAATTTGATTGCACGCTTCTTTTTTGTCACCGACCCAGACGGCTATAAAACAGAAGTATTGCAACAACATGGACACTACCGATAACGCGATCACTTATACCAATAATAATATATAAAGCCCGTTAAAAATAAAAATTAGTTCATTCACATTCAGTAACATTCAGTAACATTCAGTTAATTGGAGGCAGTATGAATAATATAATAGTAAAAACAGATGCTCCAGATGGTCTTAGCAGGCGTAAGTTCCTCCAAACAGGCAGTGGTGTATTGTTTGGCACACTCGCGCTCAGCAGTGGCATCATATCAACACTTGCGCCCAGTCAATCTTGGGCACTACCCCTTAAATCATTTAC